>NZ_JBILKB010000141.1:0-2885 GCF_044376915.1 Flavobacterium sp. | reverse complement strand
GGTAATATGAGCCGCAATAGAAACGAAGTGACTAAACTGAATCAGCCTTTCTTTTTGTTAGATTCTAATCCAGCAGGTGCTCCGGTTGCAGTGCAACTTAATCGTCCGATTGGAACTTATTTCGGAAGTTATTATGCTCGTAATCCTGACGGAAGTTTATTGTTGCAGCCAAACGGTTTGCCACAAACTGAAAGAGGGAACACTGCAACTCGTCAGCCACAGAGAAACTCAAGTGGTCAGCCATTTGGAGATGTTTTAACTAAAGAAATTGGGGATCCAAATCCAGATTTTATTTATGCTTTTGGAACGAACATAAATTATAAGAAATGGGGAGTATCGTTACTTTTTGATGGAGTGAGTGGTGGAGATATTTTTGATGCCGACTACAGAACACGTCAAGGTACAGGAGCCGGACAATTAGTAGCAAAAGAGTTGAAAGGTGAATTACCAAGAGGTTATATTTACTCTATTTATGCTATTGAAGAATTTAGAGTTGTAGATGGTAGTTATTTAAAATTAAGAGAGGTTTCTGTTAACTACTCTTTTGGTAAAGTAAACAATTTCTTTGAAGATTTTACTGTTAATCTAAGTGGTAGAAATCTTTATTCATGGGATAGATTTACAAGCTATGATCCTGAAGTAAATTCAGGAGGACAATCTGCAGTAGCACGATATAATTTTGGAACAATTCCAATTCCAAGAACTATTGCATTAGCACTTAAGTTTAAATTTTAATACAAATGAAAATGAAAAAATTTATAATAGTATCGGTTTTCATGAGCTTGTTTTTAACCTCATGTGACGAAGAATTTTTAGACCCAACTCGTGCTTCAGAAGAAGATGTTTTTTCTTCACGTGATGGTTTGATTGGCGCTGCAAATGGACTTACCTCTCGTTATAGTGTTGGTAGACAAAGTCCTTTTGGATATGCTCTGATTACTGGAAATGGTTTTACAACTAATGAATTAGGTGTGCCACAAGCAGGAAATTTAGATGAGGTTGCTTTGTATTCAGGAACAGGAGAAGTACTTCCAAATAATGGTATTGTATCGAATATTTGGGCGCAAAGTTTAATTTTAAATGCAGAAGCTCAAAAGGTAATTACTAATATTAATCGTTTAACAGTACCTGTTGAAAAAGCAACTGTGTTAGTTCATGCTTCTATTTTTAAAGCGCTTGCACTTGGTAACTTAATTCAATTTTTTGAAAGAGTTCCCATTTCAACAGCTAAAAATGCAGTTTTCAATTCAAGAGCTGAGGTGTTAGCTGAGGTGATTAAAACCTTGGAGGACACAAAATCATCTTTGCCTAGTGCAACTGGTTTTACTGGTATTGCTAGCACAATTAATTATACTAATACTGTTAATGCGCTTTTGGCTAGATTTTATTTAATTTCAGGAAATTTAGATAAAGCTTTTGAACATGCGACACTAGTTAATTTGACAGTCCGTTCTGGCTTCCAATACGATGCTGTAAATCAAAATGCTATTGCCGCAACAGCTTTTTTAGTTGCTAATAATTACCAACCTATTGGAAGGTCACTTGGACTTCCAGCTTCATTACAACCTAATGCAGCTGATGGAAGAATTAATTTTTATATTAACCCAACTTCAACTGTTTCTGCAGTTAGAGGTGCAGGATTTTGGGGAGCTTTAACGAGTTCTGTTCCAGTATATCTTCCTGGTGAAATGATTTTGATTAGAGCTGAAGTATTAGCACGTAAAAATCAATTACCAGAGGCAGTGACTGAAATCAATAGAGTTTTGCAAAAAACTGCTGCTGCTGACGCTTGGGGTGTAGGCGCAAATCTACCAGCCTATTCTGGTACTGTTGACCAACCAAGTTTGTTAACTGAAATATACAGAAATCGTTGTATAGAACTTTTTATGTCAGGATTGAAACTCGAAGATACTCGAAGATTTAATCGCCCTGGAGCAGGAGCTCCTGGAGCTGAGCGCAATAGAAACTGGTATCCTTATCCTGATTCTGAGCGTTTTAATAATCCTAACACACCAGCTAATCCAGCTAATTAATTTTTGTTTTGTTTTTAAATTGAACGAGTTGCTTTTATAGCAACTCGTTTTTTTTATAAATATTTCATACACTTTTTTAGGTTAAAATAAGTTTTATTTTTTTGACTGTGCTCTATTATTCTGAAGTATCGATATAGAAAATAATGGAATATCAGTTTTGAATTTCCATTATTCAAATACTGAAAAATAATGCAACAATCTTCGATTATAATGGGTGTTATTGATATATTTGTGAAAACATTATAATTTTTGATATGTTAAAAAAGGAACGTTGCCAATATATAATTAAAAAACTTGCCGAAAATCAAAGTGTAAATACTATAGAGTTGGCTGTAGAATTGTCGGTTTCAGAGGATTCAATTAGAAGAGATTTACAACTTTTGCATGATCAAGGTTTGCTTGAAAAAGTATACGGTGGTGGTATTCCCGTTTCTGATAAGAATAAGAATCATTTTGATATTGAAATTCTAAACGAAAAAAAGAAAATAGCTTTAGGGACAAAAGCATTGTCTTTATTGCATGACGGACAAGTAATTATTATGAGTGGTGGTACCACTAATTTGGTCTTTTCAAAATTAATTCCCTCTGAATTAAAAGCTACAATTTACACTTATAGTTTACCTATTGCGATGCAATTGTCTCAACACCCCAATATTGATTTAATTTTTATTGGTGGAAAATTACAAAAAAATGCCATGGTTACTATTGGTATGGATGTAGTTCAGGTGCTATCTGCTATTAAGGCTGATATTTGTTTTATGGGTGTAAGTAGTATCAATGTTAAGTCTGGTTTAACTGAGAAAGGATATGAAGTTTCAGTAGTGAAGAAAGCCATGATTCAAGTATCTGATA
>NZ_JBILKB010000140.1:0-2888 GCF_044376915.1 Flavobacterium sp. | reverse complement strand
CATTTTTTGCATGGCTTCAGGTAATTTTCCATGAACCGCCGAAATATTTACACCGCCTTTTTCAAAAACTTGGCCGTTTTCAATTACGCGTGTTCTTCCACCACCGCCTTCTGGTCGTTCCCAAATGTCTTCTCGGAATTTGGCAACACCATCAATGTCCTCTAATCCTTTACAGATTTGATCTTGTAGGTTTTGTATGTATTGGTAGAATTTGTCTTTCATTTAAATAGCTTTTAGCTATGCGTTCAGCCGCTTCACGACAGTTGTGCGTAGTTCTTGTTATTTTTTCTTAGAATATATCTTACTGTCTTTATGTTTAAATCCAACACTTGAATATAAATTTATTGCAGCCAATCTATGATCTTCAGTAAAAAGCAGTATTTCAGAAAGTTCTTTTTCTTCACCTACTTGAACTAATAAATTAATTAGTTTTCTTCCTACTCCTTTTCCGCGAGAAGCGGAGTCTACAACTACATCTTCAATCCAACCCTTTTTCCCAGATATAACTTTGTAAGTACACATTAATGCAATTCCAATTATTTTATTATTATCCTCACAATATGCAACTGTAATTTGGTTTTTCTCATTCAATATTTCTTCAAGATCTAACTGAATTTTATTTGGACTTAATTGACGGAATAATTCAGAAACTTGCTCTTTAATGTCTATATTTATATCATTTTTGTCTAAAATAGCTACTTTCATTTCTTTTAAATTGTTTTAAACAATACCGTTTTATTGAATTATAATTTTTAGAATTACTTACAACTATATGCTGTCAGCTTATCTATTGTATTCTTTCACCGCGTCCACAAAAGCTTTTGCGTGATCCACAGGGATATTGGGTAAAATGCCGTGACCCAAATTAACGATGTAATTGTCCTTCCCAAATTCGTCAATCATTTCGTGTACCATTTTTTTGATGACAGGAATTGGCGAAAGCAATCGTGACGGATCAAAATTGCCTTGTAATGTGATATTTCCGCCTGTTAGATAGCGCGCATTTCTTGGTGAACACGTCCAATCTACGCCCAAAGCCGACGCTTTCGATTTTGCCATTTCGCCCAACGCAAACCAGCACCCTTTTCCGAAAACAATCACCTTCGTATCCTCTGCAAGTGCTTCTACAATTTGGTTGATGTAGTGCCAAGAAAATTCTTGATAATCTACTGGAGACAACATGCCGCCCCAAGAATCAAAGATTTGAATGGCATTGCAACCTGCTTTTACTTTTTCTTTCAAATATAAAATCGTTGTGTCTGTAATTTTTTGTAATAAAACATGTGCTGCAACAGGATTGGAGAAACAAAATCCTTTAGCCGTATCAAAACTTTTAGACCCTTTTCCTTCTACTGCATAACAAAAAATGGTCCATGGTGAACCAGCAAAACCAATTAATGGCACCTCATCGTTCAACATTTGTTTGGTCAATTTGATGGCGTCAAAAACATAGCCTAAGGTTTCATTGACATCGGGAACAAACACTTTTTCTACATCTTGTGCTGTGCGGATTGGATTCGGAATTATCGGACCTAAATTGTCTTTTAATTCCACATGAATACCCATCGCTCTTGGCACGACCAAAATATCTGAAAATAATATTGCCGCATCGGGTTTGACAATTCGAATCGGTTGTACGGTAATTTCAGCCGCCAATTCAGGGGTTTCGCAACGCGTAAAGAAATCGTATTTGTCGCGTAACGCTCTAAATTCTGGTAAATATCTTCCCGCTTGACGCATCATCCAAACCGGTGGGCGTTCTACTTTTTCATTTGTTAAGGCTCTTAAAAAAAGGTCGTTTTTAATCATTTTTTGTTGATTTAAAATAATTGATGCATTGAATAATTACGTTTTCTACTGTGGGTTGATTTGCCATAATAATATTCCTTGTAAATGGTTCAACAGCTGTTGCGGTGGTAGATCCAATGCAAAAACATATTTCGGTTGTAATTTTATTTTCTTTCATATAGCTTGAAACGCCAGAAGGACTAAAAAACAGAATTCCGTCCATTTTTGGTGCTATTTTTATAGGTGTTTCTAGGGTTTCATAGACTTCTATAATTTGGTGCGCAAGCTTTCGCTCTTTAAAAAATTGCGGGATGGTATCTAATTTGGTTTTCCCGCAAAAAAAGGTAAAGCTTTTATTCCAATATTTTTTTTCAATAATTCTCACTAATTCTTCGGCATTCGAGAGGCAATCTAACACAGAAAAACCATGATCTAGCAATAGTTGTTTGGTTTTTTCACCCACACAAAGTACGGGTTTGTGTCGGATATTCTCCTTTTGTGTTACTACCTGTACTACGGCATTTTGACTGGTAAAAATTACTACATCTTGCGTATCGGAACTCTCAAAATTAAGGGGATTTACCGCAATAAAATCTTCATCCATAACCCAGAAACCGGCATTCAATAAAAATTGTTTTTGGTTAGAGGCCAATCGCTTTGTAGCTAAAATTCCAATATTGTTTTCCACTACTCTTTTTTTAATTGCGTTTTAATTTTTTCCATTAATTGATGCCCGCCATTATTTAAAAGTTCTTGTGCCGAATGAAATCCGAGTTTTTTCCATTCCGATACTGCAACTTTTTTGTCAAGAAACAATCGTTCTTTTCCATCAATTGAAAGCAAGACTCCTTTAAATTCTAGTTCGTCATTATTTTCGTCATATTTAGCATAAGCCCCTATTGGTGCCGTACAACCCCCTTCTAAGGTTTTTAAAAATTGCCGTTCGATGTGTGTACAAATTTCAGTTTCAATATGATTTAATTGCGAAACCGCGTCGATCGTAAAAGCATCATTTTCCATGGCAACTACCACCATTGCACCTTGCGCCGGCGCAGGGATCATCCATTCTAACGTACTGTAATTTTTAGGTATTAAGTTGA
>NZ_JBILKB010000020.1:0-28122 GCF_044376915.1 Flavobacterium sp. | reverse complement strand
GTACCGTTCCGCCAGTCTATATGTTAAATATGACTTAAATCCGATGTTCAAACACAATACAATAGATCAAAACAACGTTTCATTAGGTATACGCTTTGATTTTAATTAAAAATAAGAGTTAGGTTAAGTTCTTTGTTTTGAAAAAGTACTTCAGCAATGAAGTACTTTTTTGTTTTTATACCTTTTTTTATGGATTAACTTTGTAACTTTGAATTCGTTTTTCCATTATCTGAAAATCTGAAAATCCGAAAATCTTATATAATAGTTTGATCTCAAAAGACACCATAGAAAAAGTATTTGAAACCGCCAGAGTTGAGGAGGTGATTGGTGATTTTGTACAACTCAAACGAGCCGGAAGTAATTTAAAAGGCTTAAGTCCGTTTGTGAATGAAAAATCGCCTTCGTTTATGGTATCTCCTGTAAAACAAATTTGGAAAGATTTTTCATCGGGAAAAGGTGGAAATGCGGTTACTTTTTTGATGGAACACGAGCATTTTACCTATCCAGAGGCTATCAAATACTTGGCGGTAAAATACAATATTGAAATAGAAGAAACGGTTCAAACCGATCAAGATGCCGCGCAAGCCAACGAGAAAGAAAGCATGTATTTGGTTTCCGAATTCGCACAGAAATATTTTCATCATACGTTATTAGAAACCGAAGAAGGAAAGGCCATCGGATTATCCTATTTTAAAGAACGAGGCTTTACCTCAGAAACCATTAAGAAATTTGGTTTAGGCTATTCACCAGAAACTTGGGATGCTTTTACGAAAGAAGCGTTAGGCAAAGGATACAAATTAGAATATTTAGATAAAACCGGATTATCAATTGTAAAGGAGGAAAAGCAATTTGACCGCTTTAAAGGTCGGGTTATGTTTCCGATTCAGAGTATGAGTGGTCGGGTTTTAGGATTTGGGGGTCGCATTTTGACCAACGATAAAAAAGCCGCAAAATACCTCAATTCGCCCGAAAGTGATATTTACCACAAGAGTAAAGTATTGTACGGTATTTTTCATGCAAAGCAATCCATTGCTAAATTGAATAATTGTTATTTGGTGGAAGGATATACCGATGTGATTCAAATGCATCAAGCCGGTATTGAAAATGTAGTGGCGTCTTCAGGAACAGCATTAACGCCTGATCAAATAAGATTAATCAACCGTTTAACACCTAATATTACCGTACTTTTTGATGGAGATGCGGCCGGATTACGCGCCTCAATTCGTGGAATTGATTTGATTTTGGAGGCAGGAATGAATGTAAAGGTATGTACGTTCCCTGATGGTGATGACCCCGATAGTTTTGCTCGAAAAACTTCCTTTGAAGCCTTGCAGCTCTATTTTGAAGAGAATGCAAAAGATTTCATTCAGTTCAAAGCGTCTTTGTTGATGCAAGAGGCAAAGAATGATCCGATTAAAAAGGCCGATTTAATTCGCGATATGGTCGTTAGTATTTCAAAGATTCCAGACCGTATAAAGCGTGAGGTGTACATCAAAGAATGTTCAAGAATAATGGACATTTCCGAAGATGTACTTTTTAATACTTTAGCGCAATTGGTTAAAAAGGACCTGACGGAAGCAAACAAGTATTATAAAGAAGAGCAAAAGGCTTTTCAGGTCGTTAAGAATGATCTGACGGAGCCTGCAGCCAAAGTAGATATTCAATACGAATTAGAACATAAAATCATTCAAATTTTATTGCTATACGGATCTAAAGAAGTTGAATTTGAAGACAGTATTTTAACGGAAAATGCGGAAGGCGAATATGCTGAAGTAATTGAAAAAAAGAATTTCAAAGTATTTCAAAGGGTATATATGAGTTTGCAAGAAGATGAGGTTGAATTGGCCAACCCTTTATTTAAAGCTATTTACAATCATTTGATTGCCCATTTTAATGAGAACGAAGCGTTTGAATTGGAAAAATATTTAATCCACCTTCCTGAAGAATTGGCGCATGAAGTAACTTCAATATTAATGAATGAAGAACGTGAAGTACTTCACAAATGGGAAGTACAGCAAATTTATGTCAAGCAAAAAGAAGAAACGATTAGTCAGTATGTATCCGAAACCATTATTACGTTACGTTGGTATTTGGTCAATAATATTATAGACGACTTAAAAAACAACCTTACTACTGAGGAGGAACAAGACAATAGAGAGTCATTGGAAATGGTTATGGCTTATTTAGGGCTTACCCATATTTTTTCAAAACGATTGGGAAGGGTTTTGTCGCGATATCATTAGATAATCTCCAAATCTTTTGCTTTTTGTAGCAAATCTACCAAGTTGGTCACATTCAATTTTGTCAACAGTCTTAATTTATAGGTGCTGATTGTTTTTTCGTCAATCTCTAAAATATTTGCAATTTCTTTGTTTTTTTTCCCAGTATTCAGATGGCGAAGTACTTCAATTTCTCGGTTCGATATTTTTTTATACAATCGTTCTGATTTTTTTTCTTGGGCTCCGGTTGTTTTTATATTCTTTTGATACAGGCTTCCTTCAGCTGCACGAAGAAGGGTTTCTTCTATGATATTTAAGGCTGTTTTTTTTGAAATAAAAGCAGTTGCGCCTAATTTAATTACCGCCTCTGCATACACTTTTTCGGCGGCATTAGTAAATAAGATAATTTTTAGTTGTGGATAATCGACCAATAGACTTTTGAGGTCGCGTAGACTTGTAAACCCATCTAATTCTAAATCTAATAATACGAGTTGTATTTCTTTAAATTGGAGTTCTTGTAACAGCTGTTCCGTGTTTTTTGCTATCGAAACGCATGCAATATCAGCATGATTTTTAAAATAGGAATGAATGCCAAAGGCAATCACTGGAGCACTATCTGCAATACATAATTTTATCATAGCGAACTAATTTCAGTACCAAAACTAACCTTTCAAAGTTAGTAATAAAATATTGTAATTAACTGTTAATTAGTAAGATAATTATTTTAGGTCGTTGGGAAGTATACAAACCGGTATGGGTTGCATTTTGTGTTGGTTTGCCGAATGAAGACGCTTAAATATGCCAAAAACCGTGGCTTCTCTTCCTGTGAAATCTGTTTCTTTTTTACCAAATTCCATTTGTTGCATCGCCCATTCTAATTCATCATAATTGGCACCAATTTGGTCTTCATCACTGCGATCATCACCAAATAGACCGTCTGTAGGTTTTGCTATTAAAATACTTTGAGGGACGTTCAAATAGGAAGCTAATAGGAACACTTCGCTTTTAACTAAATCGGCAATCGGACTAATATCTACGCCGCCGTCGCCATATTTTGTAAAAAATCCAACACCAAAATCTTCTACTTTATTTCCGGTACCGGCCACTAAATAACCGTGAAGACCCGCAAAATAATACAATGTAGTCATGCGCAAACGAGCTCGCGTATTAGCTAATGATAACGCAAGAGCGGCCTCATTCGCAGTGGTTGGTACTTGAGCCTTGAATTGTTCGAATACAGGTGTTAGATCCGCTCGTTCACTTTGAACATTGGAAAATCTGTTTTTCAGTTGTGCAATGTGCTCATTCGCACGATTTACATGACTTGCTGCTTGGTGTATAGGCATTTCTATGCATAAAGTAGGAAATCCGGTTTGTGCACAAAGTGTTGAAGTGAGTGCACTATCAATTCCGCCTGAGATACCCACAACAAATCCCTTTACTTTAGCGTTAGTAGCATAATCAAACAACCATTTTACAATGAATTCATTTATTTTTTCTGCTAGAAACGGAGTAGAATTTGTCATTTTTTATGAGAATTTATGAGTCGATAACTGTATATTTGTAACCGAATATTTCGTTGATAAAATTATAAAAATACGCCATATGAAGCAATTATTATTTGCGCTAATTGCAATTACTTTTTTTTCATGTAAAGAAGAGAGTAAAATTGAAGAAGCGGTAGCACAAATTCCGGTCTCTTTTAAAGTAGAGCGATTTGATCAGGCCTTTTTTGGTTCGAAACCAGAAGGGCTCTCAAATATAAAAGCAAAGTATCCGTTCTTTTTTCCTGCCGGAAATCCAGATTCGGTATGGGTAAACAAAATGAAAAACCCGTTACTAAAAGAACTATATCGAGAGGTGCAATTGAAATATCCAACCCTCGGTAAGGTGGAAAGTGATCTAGAAAAATTATTTGCTCATGTGCAGTATTATTTTCCAAAATATAAAACTCCGCGAGTAATTACACTCATCAATGAAGTAGATATGGAGGGTAAAGTGTTTTATGTAGACACATTGGCGTTGGTTTCTCTGGATTGTTATTTGGGAAAAAATCATCGTTTTTATGTTGATTTTCCAGAATATAAAAAAGTAGAATTGGAAGAAAATCAAATAGTGCCCAATCTAGTTTCTAGTTTTTGTTATGGTAAAATTGCTACTCCAAGTGACCGCACCTTGTTATCAGCCATGATATACTATGGAAAAGAATTGTATGTCAAAGACAAACTAATTCCAGAATATTCCGATGCACATAAAATTGGGTATACTGAAATGCAACTTAAATTTTGTCAAGAGAACGAGTACTATATGTGGAGTAATTTGGTAGAGAACAAGCTGTTATTTGATTCGAATCCAAAGAACGAACAACGCTTTATTTATCCGGCTCCATTTTCTAAATTCTATTTAGAAATTGACAGTCAAACACCGGGTCGAGTTGGGCAATGGTTGGGTTGGCAAATCGTAAGGAGTTATATGGAAAATAACGATGAAGTAACCTTAGATCAATTAATGGCAATGGACAGCAAAACAATTTTTGAAAACTCTAAATACAAACCAAAGAAGCAATAATATGTTTATGAAAAAATCAGATATTAAAATTACTGTAGGTTTAGATGATAATAATGTACCTGAAAAATTAATGTGGACTGCACAAGATGGTGGAGTAGAACAAGAAGAGGCAAAAGCACTATTGTTATCGGTTTGGGATAGTAAAGCAAAAGAAACGCTGCGTATTGATTTATGGACAAAAGAGATGCCTGTAGACGAAATGAAGCAATTTTTTCACCAAACGTTGGTGGCAATGGCCGATACATTTCAACGGGCTACGGCCGATGAAAAAATGGCAGACACCATGCGTGATTTTTGTGATTATTTTGCCGAAAAAATGGAATTAAAAGCATAAAAAGAGCCGCAATTTGCGGTTCTTTTTATTTTAAACAAATCCTTCATTTTTAAAGATATCTTCGTTAATCTGTTGGATGTATTCTAAAATACCTTCTCTTCCGACGGCTTCTAAGGAAGAAGTTACAAAATAAGGGGGCATTTCGGCCCAATCTCCAGCTAACAATTGTTTTTTATAGGCTTCTACATGGTTGTTAACTTTGTTTTTCCCTAATTTATCGGATTTGGTAAAAATAATTGCAAATGGAATTTCGCTCTCGCCTAAATATTCCATGAATTCTAAATCAATTTTTTGTGCTTCCAATCGAATGTCAATCAATACAAAGGCACAAATCAATTGTTCTCGTTGTTCGAAATAATCCATGATGAATTGTTGGAAAACAGCTTTTGTTTTTTTAGAAACTCGTGCATATCCATAACCAGGTAAATCTACTAAAAACCAATTGCTATTGATTTTAAAATGATTGATCAATTGCGTTTTTCCTGGTTTTGAAGATGTTTTTGCCAAATTTTTATGATTGGTCAACATATTAATCAAGGACGATTTGCCCACATTGGAACGACCAATAAAAGCATATTCGGGCAAACGTTCTTTAGGACATTTATCCACTTCTGAATTACTTATGACAAATTCGGCAGTATTGATTTTCATAACATATATATTGTCATTCTGAACGCGATTACTTCGTCAATTCGCAAGCTCGGGTCAGAATCTATTTTGCAAGGAATTCCGGAAATTAATCCGGGTTAACAGTTTACTAGAGATTATTTTTTTGAAGCCAATCAAATACTATTTCGTTGAAGGTATCAGGATGTTCCATCATAGCAGCATGGCCACATTGATCTATCCAAAACAATTCTGAGTTGGGTAATAGTTTATTGAATTCATCGGCAACATTTGGCGGTGTAACTTTATCGTTTTTTCCCCAAATTATACAAGTAGGTGTTGTCATCTTTGGCAGATCTTTTGCCATATTGTGACGAATTGCGCTTTTAGCAATGGTTAATGTTTTGATCAATTTGATGCGATCATTTACCGTCGCAAACACTTCATCAACAATTTCTTTCGTGGCAATTTTTGGATCGTAAAAAACATCTTCAGCTTTCTTTTTGATGTATTCATAGTCGCCCCTCTTTGGATAACTTTCGCCCATGCCACTTTCATATAATCCAGAACTACCTGTAATGACAAGTGCTTTTACTAAACTAGGATACATTTTTGTATGGTACAAACCAATGTGCCCACCTAATGAATTTCCTACTAATATTACTTGATCGAAGCCTTTATAAAGGATAAAATCTTTAACAAATTTTGAAAAAGCTTTTACATTCGTTTTTAATATGTTTTGAGTATATATGGGCAACTCTGGGATCACCACTTTATAGCCTCTTGATGGAAAAAATTGTGCCACACCTTCAAAATTACTTAGTCCGCCCATTAGTCCATGTAGAATAATGATAGGGGTACCTTCTCCAGCCTCAAAATAGGTGTATTTTTTTTCTTTTTTTAACATAAATGCACGTAAAGTGTTGGTTATCTTCTGCGACAAATATACTATTTTATTGCGTAAAGTAAAGAAAAAAAACACAGCGACTTATTCTTGATTAAAATTGACATAATGAGTTAGTTATCAACAATTTTAGCAAAGAAATTAACAATACCTTTTGAAGGTGTATTTTGTCCAATGGTATTGAAATCCTTTAATTTTTCACCATTTAATAAATAGTACTTCTTTAAAAGTGGTATTTAAAGGTTTGATTTTGCAAAAACTTATTAACAAAGTGGTATTTTGTGGTAAAAAGTGGTAAAATTTATTTAATTTTGTCCTTATTCAAACAGTAATAGAATTGAAAACATTAATTGGAACATACGAATGCAAAGTAGACGCTAAAGGGCGTCTCATGTTGCCAACGACACTGAAGAAACAATTGGGTTCTTTGGAAGGGGGGTTCGTATTGAAACGATCTGTTTTTCAACCATGCTTGGAGTTGTTCCCAATGACAGAATGGGATAAGATGATGTTGAAAATCAATAAATTAAATCGTTTTGTTAAAAAGAACAATGATTTTATTAGACGATTTACTGCAGGAGTGAGAATGGTGGAAATAGACGCAACAGGAAGACTTTTGATTCCAAAAGATTTAGTGGTATTTGCAAGTATTGAAAAAGATATAGTACTGAACTCGGCGATCAATATTGTGGAGATTTGGGATAAAGGATGCTATGAAAATGCAATTGAAAATGCAATGGATGATTTTGCAGATTTAGCAGAAGAAGTAATGGGTAATTTAAATGACGACGAGGATGGAATATCATAATCCAGTATTGCTAAAAGAAACAGTAGATGGATTGAATATACATCCTGACGGGATTTATGTGGATGTTACTTTTGGTGGTGGAGGGCATTCTCGGGAGATGATGAGTCGTTTGGGTAGTAACGGAAAACTAGTTGCTTTTGATCAAGATATTGATGCTTTGAATAATGCTATTGCAGATGATCGGTTTTTGTTGATCAATGAAAATTTTAGATTTATAAAACGTTTTTTACGTTTTCATGGCATAAAACAAGTCGATGGAATATTAGCCGATTTGGGTGTTTCATCGCATCAGTTTGATGTAGCTGAACGTGGGTTTTCGACCCGATTTGATGCAGAGTTAGACATGCGAATGAATCAAAAAGGGGAATTGAGTGCTTATCATGTTATAAATGAATATGACGAACAGGATATCTCACGTGTTCTGTTTCAGTATGGTGAATTAAAAAACGCCAGAGCTATGGCAAATGTGATCGTAATGGCTCGAAGAGATAAAGACATTAAAAATTCGGAACAATTGAAACAAGTTTTGGCCAAATTTTTACCAGCACACAAGAGCAATAAAATATTAGCCCAAATCTATCAGGCCATTCGAATTGAAGTGAACCAAGAAATGGATGTATTGAAAGAATTCTTAGAACAATCATTAGAAATATTAAAACCTGGAGGTCGATTGAGTGTGATTTCGTATCACTCGTTAGAAGACCGTTTGGTGAAACGTTTTTTTAGAAATGGCTTGTTTGAAGGGGAACCTGAACGTGATTTTTTTGGAAATTTTGAAGTACCTTTTAAAATGGTCGAAAAATTAATTGTGCCAACCGATGCTGAAATAGCTATTAATAATAGAGCTCGAAGTGCAAAATTAAGAGTGGCAGAAAAAATATAATACATGAAAAACGGAATTTACAGTTTATTAAAAGCCAAGTTTTTAGTAAGTGACGATGCACTTAAGAATTGGAAATTTATTGTTTTTCTAGTGATATTAGGAATGATCATGATTGCTAATAACCACCAATATGATGCTAAAAATTATAAGATTACAGAGTTGACTAATCACGTTAAAGAACTGCGGTCGGAGTTTGTGGACAAACGTTCTGAATTGATGAAGTTAAAAATGGAATCAACAGTGGCTAAAAAAATGGAAGCGCGTCAAATTGTGCCTTCAGAAGTACCTCCTGTAAAAATTGTAGTTGAACAAAAAAAAGTTAAAAAGAGCTTTTGGGATAAATTAAAAATATGGCAATAGAAGATAAAAAAATATCGTATCGCATGTATTTTGTAGCCGTTCTATTTTTTATAATGGCGGCTTTGGTTTTGATCAAACTCAATAATATTCAATGGGTTGAAGGAAAATATTTCAGAGATTTAGGAAATAAACGTACTGTTAAAAATTTTCCAATTCCTGCCAATAAAGGAAATGTATACTCTGCTGACGGCAGTTTATTGGCCACCTCTATACCCGAATATGCGGTGTATTTTGATGCAGTAGTTCCTGTTGACACTCTTTTTAATAACAATATCAAAGGACTTTCGGATTCCTTATCTGTTATGTTTGGTAAGCCTTCTGGTTATTTTCAATCAAAATTACAGAAAGCAAGAGCGCACAAAAGCCGGTATGCTTACATTGCAAAAAAACTAAGTTATACTGAACAAGTTCGGTTAAAAACATTTCCTATATTCAATAAAGGAGCCAATAAAGGGGGTATCATAATTGAACAAAAAACCGTTCGTAAACACCCCATTGGATTAGTTGCAAAACGTACCATTGGCTATGAACGATCTAATGAGGATGGTAAAGGATTAGAATATGCTTTTAAAGAATATTTGAACGGCAAAAACGGGCATCGAATGATGCAAAAAATTGCTAAAAATCAATGGAAACCCATCAGTGATGTCAATGAAAAAGATCCGCAAGACGGTTATGATATTATATCAACAATTGATGTCTATATTCAAGATATTGCACACCATGCCTTACTAAAACAATTGGAAATTTATAAAGCTGATCACGGGTGTGTGGTTGTCATGGAAACCAAAACGGGTCATGTCAAAGCAATTGCCAATTTAGGAAGAGCTGAAGACGGTACGTATTTTGAAACCCAAAATTATGCCATAGCAGAATCTCACGAACCCGGTTCTACGTTTAAGTTGATGGATTTAATTGCCGTTTTAGATGATAAAAAAGCCGACACGAGTACGGTATATGATTCAAAAGGCGGACTAATTACTTACTACAAGCGAAAAGTTAAAGATTCTAATAATAGAGGGTATGGTAAAATATCGTTGGCCAGAGGTTTTGAAGTCTCTTCAAACACCGTTTTGGTTCAGTCGGTTTTCAACAACTATAAAGATAATCCAAAACAATTTGTAGATCGCATAAAAAGTTATGGGTTGCACAAACCACTGGGATTGCCGATTAAAGGGGAAGGGCGAACCTATATTCCTTATCCCGGAACAAGTGGTTGGTCGGGAACTAGTTTGCCATGGATGGCATTTGGATATGGCTTAATGGTTACTCCATTACAAACCTTAACGCTTTATAATGCTGTTGCGAATAATGGTGTGATGGTGAAGCCTTTGTTTGTGAGTGAAGTAAAAGAATGGAACAAAACCATTAAAAAGTTCAATACTGAAGTAATTAACCCAAAAATTTGTTCACAACAGACCATAAATAAAGTTCAAGCCGTTTTAGAAAATGTGGTTAAAAAAGGTACCGGTTCAAAATTATATTCTAAAGATTTTTCGATGTCTGGAAAAACGGGAACAGCCCAAGTTAATTATGGTAAACCAGATATGTATTATGCTTCTTCCTTTGTAGGCTATTTTCCAGCGGTACAACCTAAATACTCTTGTATAGTAGTCATCCATAAACCCGATAAGTCTGTAGGATATTATGGCGCCGATGTAGCAGGTCCGGTATTCAAAAGAATTGCTCAAAAAATATTCACCGATTCGCCAGCTACAAATCACATAAAAAACATCAATGCTAAAGTGGTGTCACAAGAAAAGAAATATGCTAATTATTACCAAGAAGTTGTAAAAGAAGATCATGTAGTTCCAAATGTAAAAGGAATGGAGGCTATGGATGCCGTGGCTTTACTGGAAAACTTAGGATTGAAAGTAAAAGTTATGGGCATTGGACGTGTAAAGAGACAATCCATAACATCGGGTCAAAAAATAAATAAAAATCAAACCATCATTATCGAATTATCGTGAAGCGCTTAAAAGACATATTGTATAAAGTTAGCATTGAGGCCGTTCATGGCACAACCGATGTGGCTATTTCAAAAATCGAATTTGATTCCAGAAAAATCGAATTAGATGCTGTTTTTGTAGCCATTCGAGGAACTCTTTCAGATGGACATGATTATATCGAAAAAGCAATTGCATTAGGAGCTCGCGTTATTATTTGTGAAGCATTTCCTAGTGAATTAACAACTGGAGTTACTTTTATACAAGTAGCAGATACAAATGAAGCGTTGGCATTTTTATCCGCTAATTTTTATGAAAATCCTTCTTCTAAAATAAAATTAGTGGGTGTAACTGGTACAAATGGGAAAACGACAATAGCGTCTTTGTTGTACCAACTGTTTAAAAAAGCAGGTTATAAAGTTGGATTGCTGTCTACAGTTAAAATTATGGTGGATGCAGATGAGTTTAAAGCAACGCATACCACTCCAGATTCGTTAACGCTCAATTATTATTTAGACCAAATGATTCAAGAAGGTTGCGAGTTTTGTTTTATGGAAGTGAGTTCGCACGGAATTCATCAAAAACGAACAGCTGCTTTAGAATTTGCTGGAGGTGTTTTCACCAATTTATCCCATGATCATTTAGACTATCACAACACTTTTGCAGAATATCGCGATGTAAAAAAAACGTTTTTTGATCAGTTGACTAAAACTGCTTTTGCTATTACAAATGGCGATGATAAAAATGGAGGCATCATGCTCCAAAATACCAAAGCAAAAAAAATCACCTATGCTTTAAAATCTTATGCCGATTATAGAGCGCAAATATTAGAGAATCAATTGTCGGGGTTGTTATTGAAAATCAATGAAAATGAAGTTTGGGTTAAATTAATTGGTTCGTTCAATGCGTATAATTTACTCGCCATTTTTGCAGTAGCTGTTGAATTAGGTATTGAAAAAGTAGAAGCGTTGCGACTGCTTTCAGAATTGGAGAGTGTTTCAGGCAGGTTCCAATTTATTGTTTCAGAAACAAAAATTACGGCAATAGTTGATTATGCACATACCCCAGATGCTTTGGAAAATGTGTTACAAACTATCGAAGACATTCGTACTAAAAACGAACAGTTAATCACAGTTGTGGGTTGTGGCGGTGATCGCGATACAAGCAAACGACCCATCATGGCAGATATTGCAGCATCATTGAGTGATAAGGCGATTTTTACAGCAGATAATCCAAGAACTGAAGATCCCGAATCGATCATACAAGAAATGGAAAAAGGAGTAGCTCCTCAACATTATAAAAAAACACTTTCCATATTGGATCGAAAACAAGCCATCAAAACAGCTTGTCAATTGGCCAATCCCAACGATATTATTTTGATTGCCGGAAAAGGCCATGAAACATATCAAGAAATACAAGGGGTGCGTTACGATTTTGATGATTTAAAAATAGTAACCGAATTATTACAACAATTACAAAAATAGGAAGACCATAGTAACCTTTAAAAAGAGCCAAAATTATGTTATACTATATTTTTCAATATTTAGACAAAACATTTGATGTTCCTGGAGCTGGGGTGTTTCAATACATTACATTTCGTTCGGCATTGGCCTTTATTTTGTCGTTGTTGATTGCTACGATTTACGGTAAAAAAATCATCAACTATTTGAGAAATCAGCAAGTTGGAGAAACGGTTCGCGAATTGGGATTAGAAGGACAAACGGCTAAAGCTGGCACTCCAACTATGGGTGGCATCATCATCATTTTAGCAACTTTGATTCCCGTCTTTTTATTGGCAAAATTAAATAACATTTACATTATCTTGTTGATTATGACAACGATATGGATGGGAACTATCGGATTTATTGATGATTATATCAAGATATTTAAAAAAGACAAACAAGGATTAAAAGGAAAATTTAAAGTAATTGGTCAAGTAGGTTTGGG
Source organism: Flavobacterium sp. (assembly GCF_044376915.1). GTDB lineage: Bacteria > Bacteroidota > Bacteroidia > Flavobacteriales > Flavobacteriaceae > Flavobacterium. The sequence continues at coordinate 15,547 of NZ_JBILKB010000020.1, read as the reverse complement.
TTTAATTGTAGGTACTGTATTGTACTTGAGTCCCGATGTAACGGTTCGAAAAGACACCCTAACCTCGCGTATAAAAATTGAAAACAATATCAAACCTTCAGATTTAGAAGAAAAATCTACGGCAACTACCATTCCGTTTATGAAAAATAACGAGTTTGATTATGCTGAAATTCTTTCATTTATGGGGGATGATTATAAAAGTTATGCTTGGTTGATCTTTATTCCAATGGTTATTTTGATCATTACAGCCGTTTCCAACGGTGCCAATTTAACCGACGGAATTGATGGTTTGGCGGCAGGTACTTCGGCCATTTCAGTATTGACACTTGGATTATTTACGTTCGTGTCGGGTAATATTATTTTTTCCGATTATTTGAACATCATGTACATTCCTAATGCAGGAGAAATGACGGTGTATATCGCAGCATTTGTGGGAGCCTTGGTTGGTTTTTTATGGTATAATGCGTATCCGGCATCTGTTTTTATGGGTGATACGGGTAGTTTAACCATTGGTGGGATCATCGCTGTAATTGCAATTGCCATTCGAAAAGAAATGATGATTCCTGTAGTATGTGCAATTTTCTTAGCCGAAAACCTTTCGGTGATTATACAAGTAAGTTATTTTAAATACACCAAAAAGAAATATGGCGAAGGAAGACGTGTTTTTTTAATGTCGCCTTTGCACCACCACTACCAAAAGAAAGGATATCACGAAAGTAGAATTGTTACGCGCTTTTGGATTGTAGGAATATTATTGGCCATTTTTTCTTTGGTATCGCTAAAATTACGATAGGATGCGATTGGTTGTTTTAGGAGGTGGTGAAAGTGGAGTAGGTACCGCAATACTAGGAAAACAAAAAGGATATGAGGTTTTTGTATCCGATTTTGGGAAAATAAAAGAAACGTACAAAGAAGTTCTTACAAGTTATGGAATTGTTTGGGAAGAGGAGCAGCATACCGAAGCCCAAATTTTGAATGCCGATGTGGTGATGAAAAGTCCTGGAATTCCTGACAAAGCACCAATAGTACAAAAACTAATTGGAAAAGGGGTTTCGGTGATTTCAGAAATAGAGTTTGCCGCGCCATTTACCGATGCAGTTACGGTTGGTATAACGGGAAGCAACGGAAAGACCACCACTACATTATTGACCTATCATGTATTAAAACAAGGAGGTTTAAATGTAGGTTTAGCAGGAAATATTGGAAAAAGTTTTGCCTGGCAAGTAGCCGAAAACAAACACGATGTCTATGTATTGGAGCTAAGTAGTTTTCAATTGGACGGCATCATTAATTATAAGCCACATATTGCCATAATTACAAATATAAGCCCAGATCATTTGGACCGCTACAATTATGATTATAGTTTGTACATCGCTTCCAAATTTAGAATTACTAAAAACCAAACAATAGCCGATTATTTGATTTATGATCAGGAAGATACAGCCATTCAAAATTGGTTACAACAAAACAAAATTAATGCACATAAAGTGCCGTTTTCGTTACTCGTAAAAACAGAGCAAGATGGCGCTTATTTGGAAAAAGATAATTTATATAGCACAATTAATAACGAACTATTTACTATGCCAATTAACGAACTAGCCTTAGAAGGCAAACACAACATTAAAAATGCGATGGCTGCTACAGCAGTTGCGCAATTGTTGAAAATTAGAAAGCAAACCATCAGAGAAAGTTTGACTAATTTTCAAGGTGCCGAACACCGTTTAGAAAAAGTATTAAAAATACAAGGTGTTCAATATATCAATGATTCAAAAGCAACCAATGTAAACTCGGTATTTTATGCCTTGGATAGTATGACAACACCTACGGTTTGGATCGTTGGTGGGGTTGATAAAGGAAATGATTACGACGAGCTAATGCCATTAGTACGTGAAAAAGTAAAAGCCATTGTTTGCCTGGGCGTTGACAATTCTAAAATCAGTAATGCCTTTAATAATGTAGTTGATATTATGGTGGAAACTACGTCTATGGATGAAGCTGTTCAAATTGCAAAACGATTGGCTGAAAAAGGCGATAGTGTTTTGTTGTCTCCTGCATGTGCTAGTTTTGATTTGTTTGAAAACTATGAAGATAGAGGAAATCAATTCAAACAAGCAATTTATAATTTATAAATACCTAACAAAATTATGTTTGATATTATAGGTAAAATAAGAGGTGATAAAACCATTTGGGCAATAGTTTTTCTATTGGCATTGGTTTCTTTTTTACCCGTATACAGTGCCAGTACAAACTTGGTTTATGTTATTGGAAAGGGATCTACTATAGGTTACCTATTCAAACATTTCGTTCATGTTATGTTTGGATTTGCTATAGTATTTTTCATTCACAAAACCCCTTATCATTATTTTAAAGCATTGTCTATTTTTGGAATACCCTTGGTTATCTTATTGTTAATTTATACCCTATTTAAAGGAACCGTTATAGATGGGGCAAATGCCAGTCGTTGGATTCAAATTCCATTTGTGGGTATTAGTTTTCAAACGTCTACAATTGCATTTATTGTACTTATGATTTATGTCGCACGATATTTGGCAAAAGTTAGCGATAAGGAATATTCCTTTAAAGAATCGTTATTAGAGTTGTGGTTGCCCGTTTTTGTGATATTAGCTTTGGTACTTCCTGCTAATTTTTCGACCACAGCCTTAATCTTTTCCATGGTGTGCATGTTGGTTTTTATTGGACAATATCCACTCAAATATTTAGGATTTATTGTAGGATCAGGTTTTGTAAGTTTGATTTTCTTTGTCATGGTGGCTAAAGCATTTCCAGATGCAATGCCTAATCGTGTAGATACTTGGATGAGTCGAATAGATAGTTTCTTTGACGACAAACCTAGTGATGATGATTACCAAATTGAGAATGCCAAAATTGCAATTGCCTCAGGGAAAATATATGGTTTAGGACCTGGTAAAAGTGTGCAAAAACACTTTTTACCGCAGTCGTCATCCGATTTTATTTTTGCCATTATTGTTGAAGAATACGGATTAATAGGCGCTGTTGGGATACTGTTTTTGTATCTCTTGTTGTTTATTCGATTCATTATTGATGCTCAAAAGGCCAGTACGTTATTTGGAAAATTGTTGATCATCGGATTAGGATTTCCAATTATTTTTCAAGCTTTTGTCAATATGGGTGTAGCGGTTGAGTTATTGCCGGTCACGGGTCAGCCTTTGCCGTTGATTAGTAGTGGTGGTACTTCCATTTGGATGACTTGTATTGCAATTGGGGTAATCTTGAGTGTTACTAAAAAAGACGAAGAAGTTGCATTAGATTTGGAAGAGAAAAGAAAACGTGACGAAGCGCTGCAGCAATTAATCGACGCACAGGTGGCACTTAATGAAGAGTATCCTTCTGAGGAAAACCAACAAAAATTAGATGAATTAAAATATTCCATACGCGAAGAAGTAAAAGATACAGAGGGCGACAGTTTAATTAACGGCCAAAATCCAATGAACAGCGTTCGTAATAAAGAATAAATGAAACAACCTAAATTCATAATCAGTGGTGGCGGAACAGGTGGACATATCTACCCTGCGATAGCTATTGCAAATGAGTTAAAAGCTCGTTATCCAGAGGCGCAGTTTCTTTTTGTGGGCGCACAAGATAAAATGGAAATGCAAAAAGTGCCTCAAGCGGGTTATGCTATCAAAGGATTGTGGATTGCTGGTTTGCAAAGAAAGCTGAGTTTTCAAAATGCTTTGTTTCTGTTGAAACTTTTAGCAAGTCTAATTAAGTCGTTTTTTATAGTGCAGCGTTTTAAACCAGACGTCGTAATTGGAACAGGTGGTTTTGCTAGTGGTGCTGTTTTGAAAGTGACTTCACTATTTGGTATTCCAACAGTGATTCAAGAACAAAATTCCTATCCAGGTATTACCAACAAATTGTTAGCCAAGAAAGCAAAAACGATCTGTGTGGCGTATGAAAATTTAGAGCGATTCTTTCCAACGGAAAAAATGATACTAACTGGAAATCCTGTGCGACAAGATTTGTTAGTTCCAGCTGATAAAGCGGTAGCAGTACAGTATTTTAATTTGGAAGCTACCAAAAAAACAATTTTAGTGTTGGGTGGAAGTTTAGGTGCGCGAAGAATCAACCAACTTATTGAAAATGAATTAGAGTTTCTATTGCGTCAAAATTGTCAAATTATTTGGCAATGTGGAAAACTCTACTTGGATGAATATACCAAATATAATGAAGAGCATGGCGTTCAAGTCGTTGCATTTATCGAGAGAATGGATTTGGTTTATGCAGCAGCCGATGTGATTATTTCTCGTTCGGGAGCCTCTTCCGTTTCGGAGTTGTGTATCGTAGGAAAACCCACGATTTTTATTCCGTCACCCAATGTAGCAGAAGACCATCAAACGAAAAACGCAAAAGCAATTGTCGATAATATGGGCGCGCTATTGATCAAAGAATCGGAATTGAATCAAACATTTGAAAAAATAGTATCCGACTTACTGAAAAACGAAAGTTTACAAAGCGAGTTGTGTCAAAATATTAAAAAATTAGCCAAGCCAAACGCAACAAAAGATATTGTTGAAGAAGTTATCAAACTAATTAAATAAATTAAAAGTTATACAATTTAACTACAAATGAATCTAAACCAAATACATAACGTCTATTTTATCGGCATTGGCGGTATCGGCATGAGTGCATTGGCGCGTTATTTTCAATATATTGGAAAAAATGTGGCAGGGTATGACAAAACCGAAACCCAATTGACCGATGAATTGCAAGCTTTGGGTTTGACGATTCATTTTGAAGACAATATCAATCAAATACCAAAAGATTTTTATAGTGAAAATACATTGGTGGTAGTAACACCGGCTGTTCCGGCTTCCCACTCCGAATGGAATTATTTTGTTGAACGTAATTATGCGATAAAGAAACGTGCCGAAGTATTGGGGTTAATTACGAAAGACACCTATTGTTTTGCTGTTGCTGGAACACACGGAAAGACAACTACTTCTAGTATTTTAGGCCATATTTTATACGAAAGTGGAGTAGATGTAACCGCATTTTTAGGAGGAATTGTTGAAAATTATAATTCCAATTTAATTGGTTCTGGGAAAACGGTTACCGTGGTTGAAGCCGATGAGTTTGATCGTTCTTTTTTGCATTTGCATCCCAATGTTTCTTGCATCACTTCAATGGATGCCGATCATCTTGATATTTATGGGGATGCCGCTCATATTGAAGAGTCCTTTAGAGAGTTTGCAGCCAAAACCGATCGAGATCATTTATATGTAATTAAGGGATTGCCACTAGTTGGTATATCAATTGGAGTAACTCCTGATGCTAATTTTTCGGCACAAAACATCCGAATTGAAAACGGGTACTATGTTTTTGATGTAAAAACACCAAACGAAGTGGTTCAAAATGTAAAGTTTGGATTGCCTGGACATCACAATTTGACCAATGCATTGTTGGCTTTTGCTATGGCAAAATCGTATGGCGTTTCAAATGAAAATATTAGCACAGCATTGGCAAGTTTTAAAGGTGTAAGAAGACGTTTTTCTTTTCAAATTCGTCAAGAAAATAGAGTATATATCGATGATTATGCACACCATCCGACCGAAATCAACGCGGTGCATCAAGCAGTACGCGAGTTGTATCCTGGAAAAAAAATTATTGCAGCTTTTCAGCCACATTTGTTTAGTCGTACAAAAGATTTTGCTGATGGTTTTGCTATGAGTTTGTCGCAATTTGACGAAATACTTCTGTTGGATATTTATCCAGCAAGAGAATTGCCAATGGAAGGAATAACTTCGAGTTGGTTGTTAACAAAAATGGAACATCCAAATAAAAAATTAGTGAATAAAAAAGAATTGATTGCGGCGTTTAAAAATTCGGATGCAACAGTATTCATTACAATAGGAGCAGGTGACATCGGTGAGATGGTAAAAGATATTAAAAATGCGCTTTATGAAGAGAATTAATTGGCATAGTATACGATTGTTGTTGATCATTTTTGCAATGATTTTCCTATATTCTTTTTCTTCTAAAAGAAATAGCGTGCGTAAAATCAACAAGATAGAAATTAAATTTCAGTCGAACGAAAATATGTTTTTAACACATCAAATGGTTAATAACTTGTTAATACAAAATTTGGGAGACGCTTCAAGAATACAAAAAGATAAAGTAGATTTGAATACTTTAGAAAATGCCCTAAATCATCACGAGATGATTGAAAATGCGGAAGTTTTTTCAACGATTGATGGCTTTCTAAATGTTCGTGTTACTCAAAAGACCCCTATCCTTAGAGTAGTATCGGAGAATGACAGTTATTACCTGGATCACAAAGGAAATAGGATGTCTTTATCTCTAAATTTTTCAGCACGTGTTCCGCTCCTTATGGGGGAGCTTAGTAAAGAAAAAAGAAAGGCCTATTTGAACTTGTTTACAGAGATTAAAAAAGACGATTTCTTAAATAAAAATATAACAGGTGCTCAAATTATGCCTTCGGGTAATGTGGTGTTGACCAACCGTAGTTTTGATTATAAAATTGCTTTTGGAAAACCAATAAATGTAAGAAAGAAGCTTAAAAATTACAAAGCCTTTTTTCACCATGCCATTAAGGATACATTGATTAAAGAATACAAAGAAATAAACTTGATGTTCACACAACAAGTGGTTTGTAAGAAATAGTGGAAATTATGAACAAAGACAACATTGCAGTAGGATTAGATATTGGTACAACCAAGATTGTAGCAATGATCGGTAAGAAAAATGAATACGGAAAATTAGAAATTCTAGGTGTAGGAAAATCTAAGAGTTTAGGTGTTCATAGGGGTGTTGTGAATAATATTACACAAACAATTCAGTCGATTCAGCAAGCGGTTTCCGAAGCTGAAAATGATTCGGGTTATAAAATTAATGATGTAGTAGTAGGAATTGCAGGACAACACATTCGCAGTATCCAACACAGCGACTACATCAGTAGACCAAAAGCAGAAGAAGTTATTGGCGATGCAGATATCGACATGCTTATTGGTCAAGTTCATAAATTAGCCATGTTGCCAGGAGAAGAAATTATTCACGTATTGCCTCAAGAATTTAAAATCGACGGGCAAGCTGAAATTAAAGAACCAATTGGGATGTATGGCGGAAGACTAGAATCTAGTTTTCACGTGGTTGTGGGTCAAGCCGCTTCCATACGTAACTTAGGAAGATGTGTTAAAAGTGCCGGATTAGAATTGTCGGGCTTAACATTAGAACCCTTGGCTTCTGCAGATGCGGTATTAAGTCAAGAAGAAAAAGAAGCAGGAGTAGCGTTAATTGATATAGGTGGTGGAACTACAGATTTGGCCATTTTCAAAGACGGAATCATTCGTCACACCGCAGTAATCCCTTTTGGAGGAAATGTCATTACAGAAGATATCAAAGAAGGCTGTTCGATTATTGAAAAACAAGCCGAGTTGTTGAAAACTCGCTTTGGATCGGCATGGCCAGGAGAAAATAGAGACAACGAAATTGTTTCGATCCCTGGATTACGAGGAAGAGAACCAAAAGAAATTTCGCTTAAAAACTTATCAAAAATTATCCATGCACGTGTGGTGGAAATTATTGAGCAGGTTTATGCTGAAATCAAATTATACGGACATGAAGATCCTAAGAAAAAATTGATTGCAGGTATTGTATTAACAGGAGGTGGAGCTCAATTGCAACACATCAAACAGTTGGTAGAATACATCACAGGAATGGATACTCGTATAGGATATCCTAACGAACATTTAGCGGGTGATTCAATCGAAGAATTGTCTAGTCCATTGTATGCTACTGCTGTAGGATTGGTGATGAATAGCATTCGTAACAATACAAAAAGTGCTACGCCATTTGTTGAAATGAAAAAAGAAGAGCCGGTTATTGCATCTCCTGAAATTGTTCCAACAGATATTCCAGTTGTGGAGACTGAAATGGAAGTGCCAACAACAAAAACCCCTATTCAAGAAACAACAGACGATAAAATCAAACGTTCTTTTTTTGATAAATATATAGACAAGATTAAAGATTTTTTAGATAACGCAGAATAAAAGGAGATACTATGTCAGAATTTGGAAACATTTCATTTGATTTACCTAAAAACCAATCAAACGTCATTAAAGTAATTGGCGTTGGTGGTGGAGGTAGTAATGCCATAAACCACATGTTTAAGCAAGGTATTAAAGGTGTTGATTTTATAGTTTGTAATACCGATTCACAGGCATTGCAAAACAGCCCTGTGCCTAATAAAATTCAGTTGGGTGTCAACCTAACAGAAGGTTTAGGGGCGGGAGCAAATCCTGAAGTAGGTCAACAATCTGCTATTGAAAGTGTTGTTGAAATTGAAAAAATGTTAGACAGCAATACCAAAATGGTTTTCATCACCGCTGGAATGGGTGGAGGAACCGGAACGGGAGCAGCACCTGTCATTGCTCAATTGGCAAAAGACAGAGACATACTTACTGTTGGTATTGTTACCATTCCTTTCCAATTTGAAGGGAAAGTTCGCTCTGAGCAAGCGTTAGCCGGAGTAGAACGTTTGCGCAAGCAAGTAGATTCATTAGTCGTTATCAATAATAATAAATTGCGTGAGGTATATGGAAACCTAGGGTTTAAAGCAGGTTTTTCTAAAGCAGATGAAGTATTAGCTACAGCTTCAAGAGGAATTGCAGAAGTTATTACGCACCATTATACACAAAATATTGACCTAAAAGATGCAAAAACCGTATTATCTAATAGTGGAACAGCTATTATGGGTTCGGCTACAGCAGCGGGTCAAGATCGTGCAAAACAAGCGATTTCGAGTGCTTTAGATTCTCCATTGTTGAATGATAATAAAATCACAGGTGCTAAAAATGTGTTGTTATTAATCGTTTCAGGTACAGAAGAAGCGCATGAAATCACGATAGATGAAATCGGAGAAATCAACGACTTTATACAATCTGAGGCGGGTTATAATGCCAACATCATTATGGGAGTTGGTGAAGAAGAAGCTCTGGGTGACGCTATTTCTGTGACTGTTATTGCTACGGGTTTTAATGTAGAGCAACAAGCAGAAATTGTAAATACTGAACCTAAAAAAATCATCCACTCTTTAGAAGATGAGCAAAAAATTGTTCACGAATTATTGAATAAAACGATCGCTTCACTTCCTGTGAATGAGCCTATTTTTGAAGCGCCAATTGCAAATGAAGTAGTGTCAGAAACTGATATTGCCGAAGTTGAACCAGTAGCACCAAAAATAGTATTTACATTAGAAGAAGAAGTAGATGAGCCTGTTTTTGAAATTCATGAGCCGGTGGCTACAATGGATTTAGTGGCAACTACCGAATTTCTTAAAAATATCGAAGTAACATATGAAATAGTAGCTACTCCAACTGCTGCTAATTTTGAAATCATTACACCGCAAATTAGAGAAATTAAAGTAAACGATCCTGAATTTGTAAAAGCAAATGACGATTTCAATTTTGAATTAGATTTGTTTGATATTAATTTAGAAGCTGCTAAAAATACACCAATAGAAAATACTATTGTTTTTGATTTATCGGATGAAACACGTTCTTTAGAAGTAAAAGATCCGATTAATGTAGTTCCAGTTACAGAAATCAATCAAAATGGAATAATTAAGTATTCTTTAGAAGATTATTTTGAGAAGGAAAATGAGGTTGTAGCTAACAAAGAGGTGCATATTGTTAATGAACCTATCGATGAAGAACTTAATTTTACTATTAAAAATGAAGTTCAAAAATTAGAAGATAACATTCATTTTGACGCTGTTTCTCCTTTAGAAATGTCCATCGAAGAAACGTTGAAATTTAGAGCAGAAGAACGCAAAAGAAAAATGAAGGAATTTAATCACAAATTCAACAACAGCAGTGCTCAAATTGATGAATTTGAAAGAGAACCAGCCTATAAAAGAATGGGAATTGATTTAACAACTCCCCATTCTGCAAACAGTAATCAGTCTAGAATGTCTCTAGGAACCGATAGTAACGATGATATACAGCTTCGTTCAAACAATTCATTCCTTCATGATAATGTAGATTAATTTACAATAAACTAACCTACCCCATAAGACCCGAAGAGCAATTTTCGGGTTTTTTTTGTTATCTTTGCCCCACAGCAATAACAATAAGAAACAAATTACATCGATATGAGTTTAGAATTAAAAATCATGGATCATATGAAAGAAGCCATGAAAGCAAAAGATTCAGTAGCTTTGGAAGCTTTACGCGCTATTAAATCAGCTATTATCTTAGCAAAAACAGAAGCGGGTGCAGCAGAAGGGTTATCAGAAGCCGATGAAATTAAAATGCTTCAACGTTTAGTAAAAATGCGTAAAGATAGTTACGAAATTTTTACTGCTCAAAACCGTTCTGATTTAGCGGAACCAGAATTGGCTCAAATAGCGGTAATCGAACAGTTTTTACCGGCTCAATTAACCGAAGCTGAAGTAGAAGTAATTGTTGCTAATATTATTGCTGAGACCGGCGCTACAGGTATTGCTGCTATGGGAAAAGTAATGGGATTGGCTTCTGCTCAAATAGGTGGACAAGCTGAAGGGAAAGTGATTTCTGGAATTGTTAAAAAACTTTTAGTATAATACTATATAGATAACAATGTAGATACATCGGATTAATTCTAGTTTCTTTTGTTTATTTATCTAATAGTAAAGGCTGCGTAGTTCAACTGGATAGAATATCAGATTTCGGCTCTGAGGGTTGGGGGTTCGAATCCCTTCGCGGTCACGAATAAATACTTCATATAAAAAAACGCCAAACTTGTTTGAGCGTTTTTTTTATATGAAGTATTTTCAAAGCGGAGCTTTGAGGGATGTTGCGGAGCAAAATCCCAATAATAAACCTTTATTGGAGACCAAACTTGTTTGAGCGTTTTTTTTATATGAAGTATTTTCAAAGCGGAGCTTTGAGGGATGTTGGGGAGCAAAATCCCTAATTATAAACCTTTATTGGAGACCAAACTTGTTTGAGCGTTTTTAATTCAAGCACAACTGATAACTATCATGTTTTTTGATTGTAAAGTATAGTAAATTTATAGGAATAAATACGAAAGTTATGAAGCGCAAAGTTCCTGTATCAACCATTATGACAAGAAATGTTGTAAAGTTGAATTTATCTGATGATTTAACTAAGGCCGAAATTTTATTTAAAAAACACCACATTCGTCATATTCCGGTTGTAAACGGTAATAGGATAATTGGCATGTTGAGTTATTCGGATTTGCTTCGAATTTCTTTTGCAGATGCGGTAGACGATGAAACTGATGTAGTAGAGACTACCGTATATAATATGTTTACTATTGAACAAGTAATGGCCAAGAAAATTGTTGCTATTGCACCCGAAACTACCATACGAGAAGCGGCTGAAATATTAGCCAAACGCGAATTCCATGCACTTCCTGTGTGCGAAGATCAATTGTTGGTTGGTATCGTAACAACTACCGATTTAATCAACTATTTATTGGAACAATAATATTAAAAAAGCCTAACAAATCGTTAGGCTTTTTTAGGCTATTTTGTAATTTGCTTCAAATCAGCAATGGTTGCAATTGGATCTTGAGCGCCAAATACGTAACTTCCAGCTACTAATACATCTGCTCCAGCATCAACAAGTTGTTTAGCGTTTTTATTGGTTACGCCTCCATCGATTTCGATTAGAGTTTCTAAGCCTTGCTCTGTAATCATTTTTTTAAGTTTTTTTACTTTTTGATAAGTAATTTCTTCAAACTTTTGACCTCCAAAACCTGGGTTTATCGACATGATAAGTACCATATAGCATTCGGGTAAAATATCTTCTAGAACAGATACTGGAGTAGTTAAATTAAGAACAACACCTGCTTTACAACCTGCTGCTTTGATTTGTCTTAATGTTCTATGAAGGTGAACTGTAGATTCATAATGAACTGTTATTATATCAGCACCAATTTTTGCAAATTCTTCAATGTAACGCTCAGGTTTTTCAATCATTAAATGTACGTCTAATGGTTTTGTGGCATGCTTTTTTATTGCCTGAATAACTGGCATTCCGTATGAAATATTTGGAACAAAATGACCATCCATTACATCAATATGAAACCAATCGGCTTCGCTAGAATTGATCATTTCAATGTCGCGTTGTAAATTAGCAAAGTCGGCAGCAAGAACAGACGGTGCAATACGTGTGTTTTTCATGTTGTAGTTGTGTTGTTTATGGTAGACTTCAAAATTCGTTGTTCAATATTAACCATTCAATCTTTTTGCAAAGGTACAAATTATAAACTTTTATTTTTAGAATTTTGAATATTCAACTTGGAATGTTTGATTTATATAAAAAATAAAACTCCGGACGAAGCCGGAGTTTTACTAGGGTTATCCTAAATATGTTTTTAAAATTTTACTTCTTGAAGTATGTTTTAACCTGCGGATTGCTTTTTCTTTAATTTGACGCACACGCTCGCGAGTCAAGTCAAAGGTTTCTCCAATTTCTTCTAGCGTCATCGGATGTTGGTCGCCTAAGCCAAAGTACAAACGTACTACATCTGCTTCTCTTGGAGTCAAGGTTTCTAAAGCTCTCTCAATTTCGGTTTGAAGGGATTCATGAATTAATTCGCGGTCTGGATTTGGAGATTCACCCGAACGCAATACATCATATAAATTAGAATCTTCACCTTCTACTAATGGCGCATCCATTGATAAATGACGTCCCGAATTTTTCATCGACTCTTTAACGTCATTTACGGTCATGTCCAATTCTTTAGCAATTTCTTCTGCAGAAGGAGCACGCTCTTGCGATTGCTCTAGCAACGCATACATTTTATTGATTTTATTGATCGAACCAATTTTATTCAAAGGTAAACGTACGATACGAGATTGTTCCGCTAAGGCTTGAAGAATGGATTGACGAATCCACCAAACGGCATAAGAAATGAATTTAAATCCACGCGTTTCATCAAAACGTTGTGCGGCTTTAATTAAGCCTAAATTTCCTTCGTTGATTAAATCGGGGAGTGTAAGGCCTTGATTTTGATATTGTTTTGCTACAGAAACCACAAAACGCAAATTGGCTTTGGTTAATTTCTCTAACGCTCTTTGATCACCAGCTTTAATTTTTTGAGCTAATTCTACTTCCTCGTCTGCAGTAATTAAATCTACTTTACCAATTTCTTGGAGGTATTTGTCTAAAGAAGCAGTTTCACGATTGGTTACCTGCTTGGTGATTTTAAGCTGTCTCATTTATATTTTTCCTTACATTAATTATTTCTGTTGATTATACGCAGGAAGTTGTAAAAAAGTTACAAAAAATAGATAAAATAAAAAAAACCCACGGTTACTGTGGGTTTTTTTAGATAGGATTATAGAATTAACCTTGTGGGGTATCTTTCTTTTCAATCGGTCTTTCTTCTCTAGGAGGTCTCGGTAAAAGTGCTTTTCTAGAAACTTTTTCTTTTCTAGTTTTAGGATCTATTCCTAAATATTTCACTTGGAATACATCTCCCATATTGACAACGTCCGTTACATTTTCTGTGCGCTCCCAAGCCAACTCCGATACGTGTAATAAAACTTCATTTCCTGGGGCTTGAGTGTATTCTACAACAGCACCAAAATCTAACATTTTAATCACTTTTACTTCGTAAGCTTCTCCCATTGCTGGTTTGAAAATGATCGAATCAATTTTAGCCATTACTGCTGCAATGCCATCTGGATTGGTACCTAAAATTTCAACCACACCTTGTTCATCCACTTCGTTAATTACAATGGTAGTTCCTGTCGCTTTTTGTAATTCTTGGATTACTTTTCCACCAGGACCAATTAAAGCACCAATAAAGGCGCCAGGAATGGTTCTTGTAATGATTTTAGGCGCTTTTGGTTTTACATCGGCACGTGGAGTAGCAATTGTTTCAGTAATTTTTCCTAAAATATGCATACGTCCGTCACGTGCTTGACCTAAAGCTTGTTCCATAATGTCATAACGCAATCCATCAATTTTGATGTCCATTTGACATGCTGTAATACCATCAGCAGTTCCAGTTACTTTAAAGTCCATATCTCCTAAGTGATCTTCATCTCCTAAAATATCAGATAATACAGCAAATTTTTCTCCGTCGGTAATTAGTCCCATTGCAATACCAGAAACTGGTTTTACCATTTGAACACCTGCATCCATTAATGCCATAGTTCCAGCACAAACAGTTGCCATTGAAGAAGAACCATTTGATTCTAATACTTCAGATACAATACGAATAGTGTAAGGACAATCGGCAGGAATCATATTTTTTAAAGCACGTTGTGCTAAGTTTCCATGGCCTACTTCTCTTCTTGAAGTTCCTCTTAACGGTTTTGCTTCACCAGTAGAGAAAGGAGGGAAGTTGTAGTGTAAATAGAATTTTTCTTCACCTTGTTCAGATGGAGAGTCTATTTGATTGGCTTCTCTAGAAGTTCCTAATGTTACTGTAGCTAAAGCTTGTGTTTCTCCACGAGTAAACAAAGACGAACCGTGTACAGAAGGTAAATAATCGGTTTCACACCAAATAGGTCTGATTTCAGTTGTTTTTCTTCCATCTAAACGAATGCCTAATTCTAAAACTACATTACGAACAGCTTCTTTATTGGTTTTGTAGAAGTATTTAGACACTAAATCTCCGTCAGCAGCTAATTCTTCTTCTGTAAATAAAGCTTTTACTTCTTCTTTTACTTCAGCAAATGCAGCAGTTCTTTCGTGTTTAGCCGAACCAACTTTTGCAATTGCATAAATTTTATCGTAAGCCGCAGCTTTTACTTTTTTGTAAATTTCTTCGTTTTCTTTCTCTCCTTCATACGTACGAGTTTCTTTTTTACCAAAAGCAGCTTGTAAACGTAATTGTGCTTGAATTTGAACTTTGATCGCTTCGTGAGCAAATTTGATCGCTTCTACCATTTCTGCTTCTGAAATTTCTTTCATTTCTCCTTCAACCATCGCAACAGAATCCATAGAAGCTCCAATCATCATATCGATGTCTGATTGTGCTAATTCTTCTCTGCTAGGGTTGATGACAAATTTTCCGTCAATACGTGCAACACGAACTTCAGAAATTAAGTTGTAAAATGGAATGTCAGAAACTGCTAAAGCAGCCGAAGCAGCTAATCCAGCTAATGCATCGGGCATCACGTTTTCGTCATGCGACATTAATTGAATCATTACCTGCGTTTCTGCATGATAATCATCTGGGAAAAGTGGACGCAATACACGGTCTACTAATCTCATGGTTAAAACTTCGCTATCACTTGGACGTGCTTCTCTTTTGAAGAAACCACCAGGAAAACGTCCTGCTGCTGCAAATTTTTCACGATAATCTACTGTTAAAGGTAAAAAATCTACTGCAGGATTTGATGTTCTAGCAGAAACTGCTGTTGCTAATAACATGGCATCGCCCATACGAACAACAACAGATCCATCTGCTTGTTTGGCTAATTTCCCAGTTTCGATTGAGATGCTTCTTCCGTCACCTAAATCGATAACTTCTTGGAATACTTTTGGAATCATACTTTTTTTTTAATTCTAAATTAAACAAA
>NZ_JBILKB010000139.1:0-2930 GCF_044376915.1 Flavobacterium sp. | reverse complement strand
TCTTCGAAATAAGTTTAGAAGGTATTTTTATTTTTTGTCCTGCCTTTAAACCCGTTTCTACTAATTCTGGATTGGCAGTATTAAGATCTTCTAAAGAAACCTCATACTGTTTTGCAATACCAAATAATGTCTCTTTTGGCTGAACTTCGTGTGTGTTTTCAACAATTACAGTTTTTGATTCTGTTTTTGATTTAATACCCTTAGATGTCGCACGCGGAATTAAAATAATGGATTCTACTTTTAATGTACGACTGCAATCTGGGTTAAGTTCATAAATAGCACTAGGTTCTATTTTATATTTCTGAGCAATGGCAGTGATTGTTTCTCCTTTTTTTACAGTATGTTTTATCAACTTTTCTTGAGAAAAAACCAACGAAGAATTAACAAGTGTAAAAATAAATAATAATAGGTAGTATTTCATTTGTTCATTAATTTTCATCTCAATTCAAATTCTAAAATTTAAATAGCTACGCATTGAAAAAAACGTTAGTGAGATTAATTTAAGGATTACAAAGGTAGGCCTTTTTACTAACTTAATAAGTTAATGCAATTATAAAATTGTTTAACACTAAATACAAAAGCCATTTATGATTAATCAGTTCTCTATAAATAAAAGATTGCTTATAAAAAAAGCCTAAGATACACTTAGGCTTTTTATTAGTTATAACATCATTAAATGTTATCCAACAAGTAATTTATGAGAAGGTGCAAACTTAGTTAAGTTAATTCCTTCCACTGCTTTTTTGTACTCTTCTATAGAAGGCGTTCTTCCTAAAACTGTTGATAAAACTACAACAGGAGTCGAAGATAATAAAGACTCTCCTTTTTTCTCAGCAGAATCTTCAACTACCCTTCCTTGGAACAAACGAGTAGAAGTTGCCATAACGGTATCTCCTTTGGAAGCTTTCTCTTGGTTACCCATACAAAGGTTACAACCTGGACGCTCTAAATACAACATATTTTCATACTCTGTACGTGCAGCTCCTTTAGGGGCATTATCATCAAATTCAAATCCTGAATATTTTTGCAATACTTCCCAATCGCCTTCCGCTTTTAATTCGTCAACAATATTGTAAGTTGGAGGCGCAACCACTAAAGGTGCTTTAAATTCCACTTTACCTTCTTGTTTTTCAATATTTTTAAGCATTTGAGCTAATATTTTCATATCGCCTTTATGCACCATACAAGATCCGATAAATCCTAAATCTACTTTTTTAGTTCCTCCATAAAAAGAAAGAGGTCTAATGGTATCGTGCGTGTATCGTTTAGAAACATCTTTATTATTTACATCTGGATCAGCAATCATAGGCTCATTGATAATATCTAAGTCTATTTCTACCTCAGCATAATATTTTGCATTAGCATCAGGACGTAAAGCAGGTTTGTCACCCGTTTTAATTTCCTCAATTCTTTTATTTGCTTTATTAATTAAACCTTGAAGCACTTTAGAAGCATTATCCATTCCTTTATCAATCATGATTTGGATTCTACCTTTGGCGATTTCTAATGATTCAATCAAGGTATCATCTTCAGAAATACAAATAGAGGCTTTAGCTTTCATTTCTGCAGACCAATCTGTAAATGTGAAGGCTTGATCAGCTGTAAGTGTTCCAATATGCACTTCGATAATTCGACCTTGGAACACATTTTCACCACCAAATTTATGTAACATTTGCGCTTGAGTTGCATGAACTACATCACGGAAATCCATATATGATTTCATAGTTCCTTTGAAGGTAACCTTAACCGATTCTGGAATTGGCATTGATGCTTCACCCGTAGCTAAAGCCAATGCAACGGTACCAGAGTCAGCTCCAAAAGCCACCCCTTTTGACATTCTTGTATGTGAATCACCACCAATAATGATCGCCCAATCGTCTATAGTTATATCGTTCAGTACTTTATGAATAACATCTGTCATTGCGTGATAAACACCTTTTGGGTCACGAGCTGTAATCAATCCGAAATCATTCATGAATTGCATCAATTTCGGAATATTAGCTTGTGCTTTTTTATCCCAAACTGAAGCAGTATGACATCCTGATTGGTAAGCTCCATCAACAATTGGCGAAATCACTTTGGCTGCCATTGATTCTAATTCTTGAGCCGTCATCAATCCTGTTGTATCTTGCGAACCAACAATATTTACTTCTACACGAACATCTGAACCTGCATGTAAAACTTTACCTGGAGTATTTCCAACTGCATTTTTATTGAATATTTTTTCAACAGCTGTAAGTCCTTGACCTGGATTTGAAACCTCTTTTGAAGGCGCAAAAACAGTAGGGATATCAATTCCTAAAACTTTACAAGCAAAGGTTTGAATTTTTTTACCAAAAACAATAGCATAAGATCCACCAGCTTTGATAAACTCTATTTTTTGTGGTGTAAATGATCTTGAAATGTCAATCAATTCTTGATCGCCATTGTATAATTTTTTAGTTTTTGTATTAATCGTTAAAACTGTACCTGTAGCAACAGAATATACTTGCTCTAATACGGTTTCTCCATTTTCATCGCGAACTAATTCACCATTGGCATCTGTTTTCTTAACCCAATTTTTAAGATCAATTCCAATACCTCCTGTTACATCAACAGTAGTTAAGAAAATTGGAGAAATACCATTGGTACCACCAACAATTGGTGCAATATTTACAAATGGAATATATGGACTAGCTTGTTTTCCTGTCCAAAGTGCTACGTTGTTTACCCCAGACATTCTAGAAGATCCAACACCCATTGTCCCTTTTTCAGCGATTAACATTACACTTTTATCTGGATGTTGCGCTTGAAGAGCTTGAATTTCTTGTTGTGCTTGAGGCGTAATCATACATTTACCGTGCAATTCACGATCTGAACGAGAGTGCGCTTGATTACCTGGTGATAATAAATCCGTTGAAATATCTCCTTCTCCAGCAATAAAAGTAACT
>NZ_JBILKB010000148.1:0-2946 GCF_044376915.1 Flavobacterium sp. | reverse complement strand
ATCATATGAATTGCGTCATGCCGCTAATAACGAAACGTCTAAACAACGTAAAACGGAGGCTTTAAAGCGTTTGAATGTAGTTGAATCGTTCCGTGAGTCAAACTATAACAGAGAAAACCGTCCGGAGTGGATGATTTTAAAAGTAATTCCGGTGATTCCGCCAGAATTGCGTCCGTTGGTGCCATTGGATGGAGGTCGTTTTGCTACGTCAGATTTAAATGATTTATACCGTAGAGTAATCATCCGTAACAACCGTTTAAAAAGATTGATGGAGATCAAAGCTCCTGAAGTGATCTTACGTAACGAGAAACGTATGCTACAAGAATCGGTAGATTCATTGTTTGACAATACTCGTAAAGCTTCTGCTGTTAAAACAGAATCAAACAGACCCTTAAAATCACTTTCAGATTCATTGAAAGGGAAACAAGGTCGTTTCCGTCAAAACTTATTAGGAAAACGTGTGGATTATTCGGCTCGTTCCGTAATTGTCGTTGGACCAGAAATGAAATTGTTTGAATGTGGTTTGCCAAAAGATATGGCTGCTGAACTATACAAACCATTCGTTATTCGTAAATTAATCGAAAGAGGAATCGTTAAAACAGTGAAGTCGGCTAAGAAAATTATCGACAAAAAAGAGCCTGTAGTATGGGATATTCTTGAAAATGTAATCAAAGGACATCCTGTATTGCTAAATCGTGCTCCTACGTTACACCGTTTAGGTATTCAAGCATTTCAACCAAAGTTAATTGAAGGAAAAGCAATCCAGTTACACCCATTAGTATGTACGGCTTTTAATGCCGATTTTGATGGTGACCAGATGGCGGTTCACTTACCTTTAGGTCCAGAAGCTATTTTAGAAGCACAATTGTTAATGTTGGCTTCTCACAATATATTGAATCCTGCTAATGGAGCTCCAATTACCGTACCTTCTCAGGACATGGTATTGGGTCTGTATTACATGACCAAAGAGCGTTTGTCTACTCCAGAACATAAAATTTTAGGCGAAGGCTTAACATTCTATTCTGCAGAAGAAGTAAATATTGCTTTGAACGAAGGAAAATTAGAATTAAATGCTCGTGTGAAAGTACGTGCTAAAGATTTTAATGAAAATGGAGAATTAGTTTACCAAATTATTCAAACTACTGCGGGTAGAGTATTATTTAATGAAGTAGTACCGCAAGCAGCAGGATATATCAATGAAGTATTGACTAAAAAATCATTACGTGATATCATTGGTAAAATTTTAGCGGTAACTGATGTTCCAACTACTGCAGCTTTCTTGGACAACATGAAAGACATGGGATACAAATTTGCATTCCGTGGTGGTCTATCGTTCTCGTTAGGGGATATTCGTATTCCAGAACAAAAAACAAAATTAATTGCAGATGCTAGAGAGCAAGTTGAAGGTATCTCAATGAACTATAACATGGGTCTTATTACCAATAACGAACGTTACAACCAAGTTATTGATATCTGGACTTCTGCTAATGCACAATTGACCGAATTGGCAATGAAAAATATCCGTGAAGACCAACAAGGTTTCAACTCGGTTTACATGATGCTTGATTCGGGTGCAAGGGGTTCTAAAGAACAAATTCGTCAGTTAACCGGTATGCGTGGTTTGATGGCTAAGCCTAAAAAATCAACTGCTGGTGGTGGTGAAATTATTGAAAACCCAATTCTTTCTAACTTTAAAGAAGGACTTTCGATCTTAGAATATTTCATTTCTACGCACGGTGCGCGTAAAGGTCTTGCCGATACCGCTCTTAAAACAGCCGATGCGGGTTACTTAACACGTCGTTTAC
The DNA here is from genome assembly GCF_044376915.1 of Flavobacterium sp. Classification (GTDB taxonomy): domain Bacteria; phylum Bacteroidota; class Bacteroidia; order Flavobacteriales; family Flavobacteriaceae; genus Flavobacterium. The sequence continues at coordinate 1,141 of NZ_JBILKB010000148.1, read as the reverse complement.
ATGATGTATCGCAAGATGTAATTGTGAACTCTGTAGATTGTGGTACTTTAAGAGGAATTGAAGTTTCGGCTTTAAAGAAAAACGAAGAAATCGTAGAAACTTTAGGCGAAAGAATTCTTGGCCGTGTTGCTTTACAAAACGTTGTTAATCCATTGGATAATGAAGTTTTAGTTGAAGCGGGAGACCAAATTACAGAAGCGATCGTTAAGAAAATTGAAGCGTCTCCAATTGAAAAAGTGGAAGTGCGTTCGCCATTAACTTGTGAAGCTACTAAAGGTATTTGTGCTAAATGTTACGGAAGAAACTTGGCAACAGGAAAAATGACGCAAAAAGGGGAGGCAGTTGGTGTTATTGCAGCACAATCAATTGGTGAGCCGGGTACACAGTTGACACTTCGTACGTTCCACGTAGGAGGGGTTGCAGGTGGTATCTCTGAAGAGTCTAGTATTGTGGCACGTTTTGGTGGTAAATTAGAAATCGAAGATTTAAAAACGGTTAAAGGAGAAGATGCTGAAGGTAATACCGTTGACATCGTAATTTCTCGTTCAACGGAATTAAAATTAGTAGAACCTAAAACAGGTATTGTATTAAATACACACTACATTCCTTATGGATCTAGCATTTTTGTAAAAGACGGTGACGTTGTAGAAAAAGGTGCTACCATCTGTAAATGGGATCCTTATAATGGGGTAATTATTTCTGAATTCACAGGAAAAGTAGCTTATGAAGATTTAGAACAAGGACAATCGTTCTTAGTTGAAATTGATGAGCAAACCGGTTTCCAAGAGAAAGTAATTTCGGAAGGAAGAAATAAAAAATTAGTTCCAACCTTATTGATTTATGGTAAAGACGGCGAATTAATTCGTTCGTATAACTTACCAGTTGGAGCTCACCTTATGGTTAATGATGGTGAGAAAATTAAAGCCGGTAAAATTTTAGTAAAAATCCCACGTCGTTCTTCTAAAACAGGCGATATCACGGGAGGTTTACCAAGAATTACCGAGTTATTAGAAGCTCGTAATCCATCGAATCCAGCAGTGGTTTCAGAAATCGACGGGGTAGTTACTTTTGGAAAAATCAAAAGAGGTAACAGAGAAATCGCTATCGAGTCTAAATTTGGGGAAGTGAAGAAATATTTAGT
>NZ_JBILKB010000138.1:0-2956 GCF_044376915.1 Flavobacterium sp. | reverse complement strand
GAAGATGCTAAGCTAGTGGCTGCAACATATGGAAGAGGTATTTGGCAAACCAATATTCCCGTTCAGTTGCCTGCAAATGATGTGAAATTTGTAAGCATTCAAAGCCCAGGAAATAACATCAATTGTGAGGCTACCATAATTCCGCAAGTGGAAGTAAAAAACAACGGTATCAATACCATTACTGCTGTTTCAGTAAATTATACTATTGATGGAATTCCGAGCAATTATGTGTGGAATGGTGTTATTGCTTCTAATGCAACCACAACGATCAATCTTCCACAATCGACATTAACAAGAGGAATTCATACGCTTACGGTTTCCACAACAATTCCTAATGATACATATACTGATAATAATACTGGAACAAGCACTTTTTACATTAATGATTCCGGTATTATCGGGCAAGTCAACCCTTTTACTTCGACTTCAGATGCACTTATTTCGTATAATGATGGTGGCGAAGGCTCTCAATGGGTGCGCGGAGTTAGGGCTGATGCATTAACTTCTTCTGGAAATACGGTATATACCACCAATTTGGTTCGCAATTATCCAGACAACATAAAGACCTACTTAGTTTCTCAATGTTATAATTTATCTGAGGTCATTAATCCGCAGATCAGTTTTGATATGAAATTTGATATTGAACTCAATTGGGATATTGTATATGTTGAGTACTCTACAAATTTTGGGGCTACTTGGTCGGTATTAGGCGAAATGGGTCCAACTTGGTATAATAGCAATCGAACGGCAGAAACGGCAGGGTCAGATTGTTATAATTGTCCTGGGGCGCAATGGACCGGAGAAAGCACCACGTTAACAACATATTCTTATCCGTTAGCTGCTTTGGGAGGGCCCTCGGCTGTTATTTTTAGAATCGTTTTTCATTCCGATCAATCGGTTACCGATTTAGGAGTTAACGTAGATAATTTTGTAGTTTCAGGGACACTTTCCAATCAAAATTTTGAGCTAAATAATGTTTGGATATACCCCAATCCTTCCCATGGTATTTTTAATATTGCTTTGGGAACCATTCAACCAACTCGAATTGAAGTGTATGACCTAACCGGAAAAATAATATACGAACAAAATCAAATAACAGTGGCTAATTTTGAAACAAAATTGGATTTATCAAATGTGTCACAAGGGATTTATTTTGTAAAAATTATAAACAACAACCAAGTAACCATAAAACGAATTAGTAAAGAATAGTCTATGAAAAAATGTATTGTAAATGGGAGTTTAGGAATTATGGTATTATCCACGATTCTGTATTCATGCAACTCCTCAGAAAAAGTAACGAAACAAACGCAATCCGTTGGAATTAATCAAAATTTCATGGATAAAACAGTTAATCCGGCTGATAATTTTAATCGCTATGTAAATGGTAGCTGGTTAGATAATACCGAAATTCCTGCCGATAGAACCCGTTGGGGCAGCTTTGATGAATTGCGAAAAAATACCGACGACGATGTGATGGTCATTTTAAAAGAAGCCATCAACGACAAGACAATTGATCCCAAATCCGATCAAGCAAAAGCAATTAATTTATACAAAACGGTCTTAGATACGGTTAGTAGAAACAAAGCCGGAATCGATCCTTTGAAACCGTACTTGGCTAAAATTAATGCGGTTCAAAATGCCGATCAATTGATCGCGTTATTGGCCGAAATGGAACCCGAAATGGGATTGGGCTTCTTTGGAAGTTATATCGGAGCCGATGCCAAAAACAGCAATAAAAATGTAGTATATGTTGGTACCGGTAGTTTGGGCTTACCCGATAGAGATTATTATGTTTCTGACGCACCCGATAGTAAAGAAAAACGTGAAAAATACCTGCTGCACGTGGCAAAAATGTTACAATTTACAGGAGATTCGGAAGCAGTAGCTAAAGATAATGCGCAAAAAATACTAGCCCTAGAGACCAAAATGTCTACGGCAACTTTAGATCGCGTTGAGCGAAGAGACCGTAGAAAAACCTACAATCCAATGGCGTTTGCCGATCTTCAAAAATTAGCACCTACGGTAAAATGGGAGGCTTATTTTAATGCGGTAGGCATGGGAAAAGTAGACTCACTAGTGGTGTCACAACCCAGATACCTTCAAGCCATCGAAACCATCTTAAAGGAAAATCAAGTAGCCGATTGGAAAGCCTATATGCAATGGACTGCTTTGAGAAGTTCAGCTGGCTTACTTTCTACTGCTATTGAAAATGCAAATTTTGAGTTTTATGGCAAAATATTGACGGGTGCTGTGAAACAACGTCCGGCTGAAGAAAGAGCTTTAGCAACCGTAAACGGAAGACTTGGAGAAGCTTTAGGAAAATTATATGTAGCTAAGAAATTTCCACCAGAAGCCAAAGCCAAAGCACAAACTATGATTGCTAATGTGATGCAAGCTTTTGACAACCGCATCAATAATTTGCCTTGGATGACCAAAGCAACGAAAGAAAATGCAAAAGATAAATTGAATAAATTTCGTGTTAAAATAGGGTACCCAGACAAATGGAAAGATTATTCAGCCTTAGAAGTTAAAGCACCAGAACAAGGCGGAAGCTATTTTGAAAATTCTAGAATGTATGCCAGATGGAGTCACAAGAAAAACATTGAAAAAATAGGCAAACCGGTAGACAAAGAAGAATGGGGAATGTCACCGCAAACGGTAAATGCATATTTTAGTCCAACAAATAACGAAATTGTATTTCCAGCCGCTATATTACAACCGCCTTTTTATGATTACAAAGCGGATGAAGCTGTAAATTATGGTGGAATTGGCGCCGTAATTGGACATGAAATTTCACACGGATTTGACGATTCGGGTTCGAGATATAATGCCGATGGGAATTTGGTAAATTGGTGGAGTGAAGATGATTTGAAACAATTCACTACATTGGGAAGCGCTTTAGCAGATCAATATTCGGCCTTAGAACCGTTACCAGGTATTTTTGTAGACGGGAAAT
>NZ_JBILKB010000137.1:0-2970 GCF_044376915.1 Flavobacterium sp. | reverse complement strand
GAGTTGCCGAGTTTATTTCAATAAAATCAAAAGCCTTTCTTATGAAAGGCTTTTTTGTTTTTTTAGCTCGGCTTGAAGTTCTTCTAAAAAGGCAATATATTTTTCGCGTCTACCGGATTCAAAGAGTCCTCGGTTAGCTTTGATTTCAGCTTTAATAGCCAATTGCGAGGCATTAAAAACCGATTCGTCTAAACTGTCGATGGACAACAAGTACAATTCAATTATTAAGGGTAACACACAAACTCCTTTTCGAGTAGCAATATAACGCGTACTCTTTTTTGTGCCATTTGGATCTAACTTTTCAATAAATCCCGATTGCATTAAAAATTGCAATTTATTGGTAAGTATGTTGGTCGCAATTTTTTCTTTAGAATTCGAAAACTCTTTAAATGTAGATTTTCGGTGCAAAAGCATGTCTCTCAAAATAAGGAGCGACCATTTATCACCCAGTAAATCAACCGAGACAGCAATAGCACATGTGGATCTAAATACGTGGTTTTTCATAGGAATTACAGAGCTACAAAATTACACTTTTTTAGCGTATAAACACAAATACCAAAAACATATTAGTTGTCTTTAAAAAGTAATTTATATATTTGAAATGTTTAACCAATACATTAAAAAAATGAAAAAAATTGTAGTCTTATTATTGGCTGGATTATCGATTACCGCCTGTATGAGTGATGCGGATAAAAACGCGGCTCAATCTAAAAAAAATGTTGACTTTTATACGAAAGTTTGGGAGCAAGTAATTAATGAAGGAAAAGTGAATGTATTAGACACCGCTTATGCCGAGTCAATCGTTTTACACACCTTACCCGAAATTAAAGGAATCAAGGACGCTAAAGCCTATTATGCAGGTTTTGTGACTGGATTTTCGAACCGAAAGTTTACGGTAAAAAGAATGTTTGCCGACGGGGAAAATTTAGTGAAACATTGGCAATTTACTGGAACTCACACCGGGGTATTTATGGGAATTCCTGCAACAGGAAGAACGGTAAATATTGAAGGGAGTACCATTGCTAAAATTGTAGATGGTAAAATTGTAGAAGAACAAGATTTTATGGATAACATGAGTTTTCTAAAACAACTTGGTCTTATTCAATAACAACACGTAAATTTTAATTCAAAAAAAAGCCAGTCGTTAGACTGGCTTTTTTTATGTGTTTTAAGCACCCAATAAATTCAAGATGATATTGGGGAATATTCCAATGATAATATTTAACAAAATGGCTACTACGGCTACAAAATAATACACAAAAGGAGTTGGAGGCGTTTGTTTTTCAGTGGGTTCTTTTGTATACATAGCTACAATCAATTTAAAATAATAACCCACACTAATGATAGAGTTTATAACTCCCGCAATCACCACCACTAGATACCCCGATTGAATGGTTTGAGTAAACAACGTTAACTTAGCAAAGAATCCTGAAAAAACAGGAATTCCGGCCATCGAAAGTAAGGCTGCAGTTAAGATACCCGCTAGTAGAGGATTTGATTTGCCTAATCCGTTAAAATTGACAATATCTTCGTTGTCTTTGCTACGCGTCACATAAATAATTACCGCAAAAGCAGCCATACCGGCTAAAGCATAGGCAGCAGTGTAATACAATAAGGTTCCTGCAGCTGTAGAAAGGCTTAGTAACGCCATTAGCATAAAACCTGCATGCGATATACCCGAAAAAGCCAACATACGTTTCACATTCTTTTGACGTAACGCCATAATATTACCAACGGTCATGGACAGAATTGAAAGTGCTACTATAATGGTTTCAAAGATATAAGGTATTGTAGGAATCATTCCGTGTATCAGTTTGTATAAGGTAGCAACAGCTACTACTTTTGCCAGCGTACTCATGGTTGCTGTGGTTAAGCTTGGCGCACCTTCATATACATCTGGCGCCCAAAAATGAAACGGTACGGCAGCAATTTTAAACAACATTCCAATGATGATTAAGGTTAAACCAATAGGAAACCAAATTGGAATACCTGCGCCTTCAGAAAGAGCATAAATTTCAGCAATGTCAAAATAACCGGTAGCGCCATAAATCAAGCAAATACCAAATAATATGATTCCGGATGCAAAAGATCCCAACAAGAAATATTTCATTCCTGCTTCATTACTTTTTACGTCTAATCGTTTGCTAGCAGCAAGTACGTATAAAGAAATCGATAAGATTTCAATTCCAATAAAGAACATGGCTAAGTTTCCAAAAGAAACCATAGCAACCGCACCGGCTAGTAAAAATATTTTAATCGCAACATAATCAGATAATTTCGATTGATGTTCTTTATAATAATCTCCACTTAATGCCACTAAAAAAATCGTTAATACGATGAATAAACTAGAAAAACTAACCGAAAAACGATCCACAATAACCATGTTGTTAAAGTGAGTACTCGGTAAATTATAGGCAGAAATAGTAAGCCCTAGAATGGCAATAAGCCCAAGTATTGCTACTGGAATTAATAGTTTTCTTAGGTTGAAGATTTCAGCGATAAGGCAAAAAACACCTAAACCTGATATGGCTAATAATGTATTCATTTTTAGGACTTATTTTAGTCTGTTAATAGTAAAGAAAATATCGTTTAAACTTGGATGAATCAAATCATTGATCGGTTTTGGATACAATCCGAAAAATAATAATAATGCAATAATAACTACCATTGTAAGGGTTTCATAGATGGTAATAGCTCCAAAAGTCGTTGTGTTGGTTTCGCCAAGCATTACATTTTGGAACATTTTAAGCATGTAATATGCCCCTAAAATAATGGTTAATCCGCCAAAAACAGCTAACCAAATATTTACCTGACTCAAACTATACAAAACCGTAAATTCTCCTACAAAATTATAGGTTCCTGGCAAGGCAACTGAAGCCAACACCAAAATCATAAATAAAGAGGTGAATTTTGGCGCTTGTGCACGAATACCACCTAATTCACTTATCGTTCTTGTATGGTATCTTCTAT
>NZ_JBILKB010000074.1:0-9300 GCF_044376915.1 Flavobacterium sp. | reverse complement strand
TGACGAACGGTATCAAGCGTTTGTTTCGCCAATAGTTGATGCTGTTTTACACGATTTTTCTCCCGAGGCGAAAGGCTTGGATTTTGGTTCTGGGACCGGACCGGTGATTGCTAAAATGTTAACCGATAAAGGGTTTCAAGTACAGAATTACGATTTATTTTTCGCGAACGAGCCCTCACTTTTAAACCAAAAATATGATTACGTTTCGTGTTGCGAAGTAATGGAACATTTTCATCATCCCTATCAGGAATTTGAATTATTGAAAAGCTTAGTGCTTCCAAAAGGGAAATTATACTGTAAAACGAAAATTTATACCAACCAAAAACCTTTTGAAAATTGGTACTACAAAGATGATTTTACCCATGTTTTTATTTACCAAGCCAAAACATTGGAATGGATAAAAAGGGAATTTTGTTTTTCAAATTTAATTGTAAAAGATAAATTGCTAGTTTTTGAAAACTAAACTACTTTTTTGTTTGCACCGATTCAGGAACCAATTGCGAAATATCGCCACCATTGCGCAACACATCGCGCACAATACTAGAGGATATAAAGGAGGTTTGAGTAGCAGTCAACAAGAAAACCGTTTCTATTTTCGACATGACATAGTTGGTATGAGCAATGGCCTTTTCAAATTCAAAATCAGCCGGATTTCTTAGTCCGCGTAAAATGAATTCAGCCTTTTCTTTTTTACACAAATCGATGGTTAAACCAGAGTAAGTGATCACTTTAACTTTAGGTTCGTCTTTGAAAGCTTCTTCTATAAAGCGTTTTCTATCTTCTAACGAAAACATGTATTTTTTATCGGCATTAACCCCAATGGCTACTATTACTTCATCAAATAAAGAAACTCCTCTTTTGATGATATCAAAATGACCGTTGGTTATCGGATCAAATGAACCTGGAAATATTGCTTTTTTCATAATTATTTCTTTAAAGCCAATTCAATAGCGTTTTCAAATAATTCTGGCAACGAAATTCCGGCTTCGCGAGCTTGTTGTGGCAAAATACTTTCGGTGGTTAAACCTGGAATCGTATTCATTTCTAACATGTACGGCTCGTTGTTTACGATAATGAATTCGCTTCTCGAAAAACCTTTCATTTTGAGTACTTCGTAGGCTTTTTTTGCAACCCCTTCAATTTTAACTTTCAATTCGTCTGAAATTCGAGCTGGCGTAATCTCTTTCGATTTTCCCAAATATTTAGCTTCGTAATCAAAAAAGTCGTTTTCCGATACGATTTCGGTAATAGGTAAAACAGTAACCGTTCCTTTATAATTAATCACACCAACCGAAACTTCTGTTCCGTCTAAGAAACTTTCTATGATGATTTCGTCGTCTTCTTTGTAAGCATTTTCAATGGCTGGAAGAAATTCTGCTACTGTTTTTACTTTCGAAATTCCGAAGCTTGAACCCGATTTATTCGGCTTTACAAAACACGGTAAACCCACTTTAGCCAAAATGGCATCTACATTGATTTCGTCGCCTAAATTCAAATAAAAAGATTCCGCCGTTTTGATTCCGTATGGTTTTAACACCGATAACATATCACGTTTGTTGAACGTTAAGGCCGCTTGGTAATAATCGCAAGACGTTTGTGGGATTTGCAGTAATTCAAAATAAGCTTGGAGTAATCCATCTTCACCAGGAGTGCCGTGAATGGCATTAAAAACGACATCAAAATTAATTTTAGTACCGGCTACAGTTACAGAAAAATCGTTTTTATTGACAGGGAATTCAGCATCGTTTTCATCTACATATACCCATTTTTCTTTAAAAACATGAATCCGAAACGGATTGAATTTGGTGCGGTTTATATTGTTGAACACTACATTACCACTGGTAAGTGATATTTTATATTCGCTGGAATACCCTCCCATTACGATGGCTACGTTTTTCATGTGTACTTCAAGTTTGGTTCAACAAAATTACATTATTTCTTGAGATTTTGGTAGATTTCTTTGAAAACCCTTTCTAAACTATTTTTGCAAAACAGGTGTTTTGTTTTTTAGATGAAAACAAACCGATTTGCCTCTTATAATGTTTCCAATTTTTATATCTTTGCTAAAATATCCTGTCGTATGAGTTGGTTTAAATATGTAACAAGTAAAACCTTTTTTTTACAAGCATTTATTGCTGCGTCTATAGTAGCTGCATTTACTTTTTTATTGATTTTATTTTTGGATTTTAGAACCAATCATGGGGAAGAAATTAAAGTTCCCGATTTGTCTAAATTGAAATTAGAAGTTGCGGAAGAAAAGCTAAACGATATTGATTTAGAAGTCTTCTTATTGGATACTGTTGATTTTAATCCCGAATATCCTCCGTTTACCATTTTAGAGCAAGATCCCAAAGCGGGGAGTTTTGTAAAAGATGGACGAAAAATCTATGTAAAATTAAATGCTGGTGAGTTTACAAATATTGAAATTCCAGAATTTAAAGATAAAACGTATCGCCAAATTTTAGCTACGATAAAATCGTTGACTTTAAAAGAAGGTAAAATTACCTACAAAACACACATTGCAAAAGATGTCGTGTTGCAAATTTATCAAAATGGAAGACGTTTACGAGCAGGAGATATTGTTAAGAAAAATTCAACCTTAGATTTTGTTTTGGGTGATGGAAAAGACGTTTATAATGAAGATACCTTTAGTTCAGAAGAACCAACCGATACGTTAGCTCCTGTGGATACTCCAACAGAAGAACAACCTGTAGAATTTAAAGAAGGCAATGGCGGAATATAAGGCGGAAAACGAGTTGGAAGACGAATTATTTGAACACCATCGTTTTGAAGCGGCCAAAGGGCAATCTTCTTTGCGTGTGGATAAATTTTTGATGAATTTAATTGAGAATACAACCCGAAATAAAATTCAACAAGCAGCAGAATCTGGTTCAATATTGGTGAACGATTTGCCGGTTAAGTCCAATTATAAAGTGAAAGCCGGTGATGTCGTGCGTCTGGTTTTAGCTCATCCAACCTACGAACAATTGTTGACTCCAGAGAATATTCCATTGGATATCGTTTTTGAAGATGATCAATTGTTGGTTATTAATAAGCCTGCCGGTATGGTGGTACATCCAGGTCACGGTAATTATTCAGGAACATTAGTCAATGCGTTGGCGTATCATTTTGAGAATTTACCGATGAACAGTTCGGAACGGCCCGGATTGGTGCACCGTATTGACAAAGACACCACAGGATTGTTGGTTGTTGCTAAGACAGAGCATGCGATGGCTTATTTGTCTAAGCAATTTGCTGAGAAAACTTCAGAACGAGAATATGTTGCATTGGTTTGGGGAAATATTGAGGAAGAAGAAGGCACCATTGAAGGCAATATCGGTCGCCATGATATCAACCGCATGCAAATGGCGGTTCACGAAAGTGAAGAGAAAGGAAAACCTGCAGTTACCCATTTTAAAGTTTTAGAACGATTTGGATATGTTACCTTAATTTCATGTCAATTGGAAACGGGTAGGACCCATCAAATTCGGGTACACATGAAGCATATTGGGCATACGCTTTTTAATGATGAGCGTTATGGAGGCAATTCTATTTTAAAAGGAACAACGTTTACTAAATACAAGCAGTTTATTGATAATTGTTTTAAAACATTGCCCAGACAAGCCCTTCATGCTAAAACGCTAGGTTTTGAACACCCAATTACAAAAGAATTTTTACGTTTTGATACGCCAATACCGCAAGATTTACAAGATTGTATTGAAAAATGGAGGGTGTATTCCAAGGCACAAACGTTTACCGAAGAAACATAATTTCAACCCTTAATGATCTTTTCATCGTATGAAAATTGTTATTTCACCCGCAAAATCTCTAAATTTAGATACAGCATTTCCTACTTCACATTTTACAGAAGCTACTTTTTTAAAACAAGCTGAAACCATTCAGAAAACGTTAAAAAAGAAGAAGCCCAAACAGTTGATGGAATTGATGGATATTTCTGAAAAATTAGCAGATTTAAATTGGCAAAGGAATCAAGATTGGCAACTTCCATTTACTACAGAAAATGCTCGTCCCGCTATTTATACTTTTGATGGTGAAGTATACATAGGTTTAGATGCCTATACGTTATCCGTTGATAAAGTGATGGTTTTACAAGATAAATTGCGCATTTTATCGGGATTGTATGGCATATTAAAACCACTTGATTTAATGCAAGCCTATCGTTTAGAAATGGGCACTTCAATAGCAATAGGGACGAAAAAAAATCTATACGAATTTTGGAAAAAGACACTTACAGATCAATTGAATTCAGAATTACAGAACGATGAGTTGTTTGTCAACCTAGCCAGTAACGAATATTTTTCTTCCGTTGACACGAAAAAACTTAAAGTTCCCGTTATTACTCCAGAGTTTAAAGATTATAAAGACGGCAAACTTAAAATGATTAGTTTTTTTGCTAAAAAAGCGAGAGGTTTAATGGTACGATACATTATAGATACGAATGCCAAAACTGTTGAAGATTTAAAAGGTTTCAACTATGAAGGTTATGCGTTTGATGCTAATTTATCTGAAGGAAATAAACTGATATTTACACGATAATTTTTATTTTTACTAAACAAACATTAATATTAGCAGTTATGAAAAAGTTACTTTTTATATTTGGTATTGTCCTTCTTACTTCATTTGTATCAATTAATAATAAATCATTTGAAGTTAAAGTTGAAATTGTTAGAAACAAAGTACAACTTACTCCGTCAAACGGATTTAATTTTTCGTTAATGGCATTTACTAAAAATTCTGTTTATTTAAATGAAAGCGGAATGATTGATTTTAAAAATAGTGAAGAAGTAGAAAATTCTGATTTTATTTTCAAATTAACGAAACAAAATAATACTATTTTATTAGAAGGAATAAAAAATACAAATTGGAAAGATTTAACTTTTAAAAAATTTGCCGTTATTAATGAAAGTGGGATAAAATAATCTTAATTATTCAACCAATTTTCTAGTATTTTATTTCCATCGGGAGTTAAAATACTTTCTGGATGAAATTGAACCCCTCGAACATCATAAATACGATGTTTAATCGACATGATGTTTTTATTCTCATCAACAGAAGTAATTATTAAATGTGGCGGAAAATTATCATTTGAAAGTACCCAAGAGTGATAACGACCTACTTCAATTTCATTTGGTAAAGAATCAAAAATAATATCATTTTCAATAATGCTTATTTTTGAAGCAACACCATGATATACTGTTTCTAAATTGACTAACGAGCCACCAAAAACTTCTCCAATAGCCTGTAATCCCAAACAAATCCCTAGGATACTCTTGCTCTTGGCATAGGTTGGAATTACCTCTTTTAGCAATCCCGCTTCACTAGGAATTCCCGGACCCGGGGACAAAACAATTTTATCAAAAGTTTCTAATTCTTTGAGTTCAAATTCGTCATTTCTAAAAACCGTAACCGTTGCTCCTAAATCTTCTAAATAGTGTACTAAATTATACGTAAAGCTATCGTAATTATCAATAACGGCCAGTTGCATTAATATAAATTTGGATATTTTACAGGATCTACTTCGTTAAAAATAGCATATACTTTTTCAAAAATATCCTCGGCAGAAGGTTTTGAAAAATAATCGCCATCGGTTCCATAAGCCGGACGGTGTGGTTTTGCTGTTAACGTTTGTGGAGCGCTATCTAAATGTAGATATGCTTTTTGATTTTCAAGGATCTCTTGTAAAATATAAGCACTTGCACCACCTGGTAAATCCTCATCAATGACCAAAAGGCGGTTTGTTTTTGCAACCGATTTTACAATGTCATGTTGAACATCGAAAGGCAGCAAAGATTGTACGTCTATTAGCTCGGCATTAATCCCTACGCTTTCTAATTCATTAGCCGCTTGCTCAATCAATCGCAACGTGGATCCATACCCTACTAGAGTGATATCTGAACCCGTTTTGATCGTTTCAACAACTCCAATAGGTGTTTTGAATGCACCTAAATTGGTTGGCATTTTTTCTTTTAAACGGTACCCATTTAAGCATTCGATTACTAAAGCAGGTTCGTCTGTTTCTAAAAGTGTATTGTAGAATCCGGCGGCTTTTGTCATGTTTCTTGGCACCAAAACATGAATACCTCTTACCGCATTGATGATCATTCCCATAGGAGAGCCTGAATGCCAAACACCTTCTAAACGGTGTCCTCTGGTTCTGATAATTAGTGGTGCTTTTTGTCGGCCAGCACTTCTATATTGTAAGGTTGCCAAATCATCACTCATGATTTGAATGGCATATAATAAATAATCTAGGTATTGAATTTCGGCAATAGGGCGTAAGCCTCTCATGGCCATCCCAATTCCTTGACCTAAAATGGTAGCTTCACGAATGCCCACATCGGCCACCCGAAGTTCGCCATATTTTTCTTGCATCCCTTCTAATCCTTGGTTTACATCGCCGATATTCCCCGAGTCTTCACCAAAAATTAATGTTTCAGGATATTTTGAAAAAATAGCATCAAAATTATCTCTCAATACCAGACGAGCATCTACTTCTTCGGCTGTTGTATCATAGGTAGGGGCAATTTCCTGTATATTTGTTATCGCTTTTTCAGATTGTGAAAAAAGATGCGAACTGAATTTAGGTTGAATCTTAGCGGTGTAATTTTCGATCCAAGAAGCTAAAGAAGCACGACAATTTTCACGACTAACCATGCGTAATACTTTTCGGGCTGTAACTAGTATGTCTTTACGAATAGGTTCTTTTATGGCAGCAAGGTCACTTGCAATTTTTTCAATAAAGACCTTGTTTTCACTTTGATTGGCAATATTTTGCAAAACAGCAACTAATTCTTCTTGCTCAGATTTTACTGGAGTTGTGAAGGCTGTCCAAGCCACTTTTTTACCGTCTAAAACTTCTTTTCTTGACGCTTCTTCAAGGACTTCAAGTTCTTGGGTAGTTGCGATATTATTCTCAATTATCCAAGTTTTCATTTTGGCTAAACAATCAAATTCTGCTTCCCACGCTAAGCGGTCTGCATTTTTATAGCGTTCATGACTACCAGAAGTTGAATGGCCTTGTGGCTGAGTTAATTCTTGTACGTGAATTAATACGGGCACATGTTCTTCACGTGCTATTTGTGATGCGGTTTGATAAGTAGTTATTAAGGAAGGATAATCCCAACCTTTAACCCGAAGAATTTCAAATCCTTTATGATCTGTATCACGTTGGAATCCTTTTAAGATTTCTGAAATATTTTCTTTGGTTGTTTGGTGACGGGCATGCACCGAAATTCCGTATTCGTCGTCCCACACACTCATAACCATTGGTACTTGTAGTACACCAGCAGCATTGATGGTTTCAAAAAACAAACCTTCTGAAGTAGAAGCATTTCCAATTGTTCCCCAAGCCACTTCATTTCCTTTGTTTGAAAATAAGGTTTGATCAATTCCAGAAACGTTTCTATATATTTTTGAAGCTTGAGCCAATCCTAACAAACGGGGCATTTGTCCAGCAGTAGGAGAGATATCTGAACTCGAATTTTTTTGTTGGGTTAGGTTGTTCCAATTCCCGTTTTTGTCTAACGAATGGGTTGCAAAGTGTCCACCCATTTGGCGTCCAGCACTCATTGGATCAAAATCAATATCGGTGTGCCCATAGAGTCCCGCAAAAAATTGCTCAATGGATAGGGCACCAATGGCCATCATAAAGGTTTGGTCTCTGTAGTAGCCCGAACGAAAATCACCATTTAAAAAAGCTTTAGCCATGGCAAGTTGTGGTACTTCTTTTCCATCTCCAAAGATTCCAAATTTTGCTTTTCCAGTAAGTACTTCTTTGCGACCTAAAAGACTGCATTCTCGGCTGATACGTCCGATTTTATAATCGTTAAGAATTTCATTTTTGAATTCTTCAAAAGAGACTGCCTCCGATGTGATTGCTGTTTCCATAAACGTGACTACGAAATTGATAATGCAACAAATTTAAATAAAACCAAATTAAAAACAACATGCTGAACTTCTTTTTATTAATTATTACTAATTTATCAAAGGTTTTGGTATTAAAAAACTAATAATTTCATGGTTTAAGGAGTATTAGTTGTGAATTTTTCAAAAAAACTGTAGATTTTATGGTAATTCTTCTTTTAGGCAAAACTTCAAACTATTTCCGAGCCACCAAAAAGGTATATAAAATGGCAAAATTCAAAATAATATATTCAATAGACATTAAAATAAAACAATTAGCAATGTACTGGATACAAATTATTAGATGAATACGATGCAAAACACACTTTTTAATCAATGATCTATTTTTTGTGGTCATTAGTTTATAAAAATTGAATTTTTATAAAAACCGATACATTCGTAGCTACTGCATTTAAAGCATCCTAATTTTTATGTACAAGTCAAAAAATATGAATGGCATCTTATATTTTATAAAGTCTCTTTTGCACAAGGCACATGATGTTTCCTTGTTCAAAGTAAGCTGTTTATTTTTTTTTTTAAATAGCTCTTTTGTTTCGGCGCAAGTTGTCATCAATGAACTCGATTCTGATACTCCAGGATCAGATGTTTTGGAGTTTGTAGAGCTCAAATCGACTACGCCAAATTTTTCATTGAATGGCTACGTATTGGTTTTTTTCAATGCAGGGAGCACAGCTCCATTTGCTAATTCTGCCAGTTACTATGCACTTGATTTAGACGGTTATGCAACCGATATTAATGGAATCGCAACTTTTGGTAATCCTACCGTTTCGCCAACACCATTGGCTATTATCCCTAATGCAACCCTTCAAAACGGACCCGATGTAGTGGCTTTGTATCAAGATAATGCTTCAAATTTTCCAACGAATACTTTGGCTACAGCCACTAATCTAGTAGATGCAATTGCCTATTCTGGTTCGGGAACCACTTCGCCAACTGCAATGATGACAACTTTGGGAATTACCGTTTGCGTGAATGAAAATGCGACTTCCAATGTAGCAACCCATTCCATACAACGAAAAAATGATGGTACGTATGAAGTAAAAATTCCTACACCCGGAATGCCAAATGATGGCTCGGGAATACTTTTGAACACCATAACCGTTTCAACTTCTCAATTGAATTATACTGAAGGAGAGAGTTTTGCGATTGTATTTTCAACGTCTCAACCCATTCAAAATCAGCCATTGGTGATTAATTTTAGCTTGACTAATGGTAATTTTACAGCCAGTGATTACACGGGGGTCTTATCGGTAACATTACCTCTTGGTACTACAACGGCCCAAACAACGATTCAAATAATCGACGATACCGCCAATGAAGGTGACGAGGAATTAATGATCGATTTACAAAGTGTAC
>NZ_JBILKB010000016.1:0-30308 GCF_044376915.1 Flavobacterium sp. | reverse complement strand
TGTTAAAACGACATCATAATTAAATGTAGTTTGTGCAACTGCCGTAGGCAAAACAAGCAATAATAGTACGATTATATATTTTTTCATGGTGCTATTTCTTAGGTATTTGACAACCATTTGCGCCACAACCAGCATTAAAAATAGCTTGAATTAAAAAGAATATACCAAACGCCACCAAAAACCACTCTTGCGTTTCATAGGCTTGAAAAAATAAGAATACGGCAAATGCCAATCGAATGATTCGCATGGCGTGCCAATTGGAAAACAGTAATTGCTTCATTGTACATTAGTTTGTCACAAATGTAAAGTATCGCTTCGTATTTGAATGTATCAAATGTTACTTAGAACTGAAAGTAAATAAAAGGTTGTGGTCCGGCAGATGCAGTGGCATAAACTACCCAAAACACAAATCCTAAGACTATGGCTTTGAAAACTAATGGAAGTGCCTTGAAAATGCTTTGCATAAAATTAACCAATTTTTCAGGCAGAAAATGCCAGATAAAACCAATAGCCATCAACATGCATACATTTTTATATCCCGAAAGAATTACCATCCATTGGTTGGGATCTAAAGTTACCTTACCGATATTTTGAATGACTTCAATGGCTGTTGTAAAATCTTTCGCTCGGAAGAAAATCCAACAAAACGTTACAAAATGGAAGGTCAATAGTACGGCAAAAAAGGTCCAAATAACACTAAAAATGGTTTTCTTTTTCTCCGCCTTTACAGGAAAATATTCCAATACTATTTTATGAACCGCAAGGGCAATACCGTGTAAGGCACCCCATATGATAAATCGTAAACTAGCTCCGTGCCACAAACCTCCTAATAACATCGTGGTCAATAAATTTACATTGGTAAACAGGGTGCGTTCTCGATCTTTAGAAAATAAAAACGTAAAAATAAAAACAGTAGTAGCCCCAACCGAAATAAACAATGGCAGGTGACTCGTTCCAATAAACGAAATGCTCCATAAAATGGCAATAAAAAAGAACAATGCAGGGAATAAGAATCCAGCAAAAGTTCCTTGACGATTACCGCCCACCGAAATGTATAAAAAGTCTTTCAACCACGTCGATAATGAAATGTGCCAACGGCGCCAAAACTCAGTAATCGAAGCCGATTGATACGGCGTTCTAAAGTTGGTTGGCAATTTAAATCCGAGCAACAATGCTACCCCAATGGCCATATCAGAATAGCCCGAAAAATCGCAATATATTTGAATGGCATATCCATAGGAAGCCATTAAATTTTCAAAGGCTGTATAACTGGATGGCGCATCAAAAACACGGTCTACAAAATTGATGGAGATGTAATCGGAAATAACAGTTTTCTTTAATAATCCACCAATAATAAGCAATAAAGCCCTGTTTACTTCTTCTTTGGTGATGTTTAATTTCTGATAAATTTGAGGTAAAAAATCTTTTGCCCTTACAATTGGACCGGCAACCAACTGCGGGAAAAACGAAACAAAAAACAAATAATCTACATAGTGTTTTGTAGGTTCGATTTCTTTGCGGTAAACCTCAATGATATAACTGATGGACTGGAAGGTATAAAAGGAAATACCCACCGGCAATATAATTTTTTGAAATGCAAAATGGGTTCCCGACACCGAGTTATAGGTATCGATTACAAAATTGGTGTATTTAAAATACCCCAAAAAACCCAAGTTTAAAATCACACTAAAGGCCAAGCACATTTTTTTATAAAATACACTGGTGGTGCGATGCACTAAATTCCCTAAATTATAGTCTACCACCGAAGACGCAACCAGCAATAAAAAGTAAATCCCACTCGATTTATAATAGAAAAATAAGGAAAAGGCAATCACATAAACCAAGCGCTGGTAGAACGTATTTTTCAAAGAAATATACAGGGCATAAAACACGATAAACAAGCCCAAAAATAAGCCCGAGTTAAACAATAATGGCTCTTTTGGATTGTATACAAACCAATTATTAACGGTTTCCATTGTTAGACTACCAAAGGTTTCCGTAAACCAATTTTGAAAAGTAAAAAGTGCTATCACTATTATTTTGTTGATTTATATGTTTCGTATGATTGCAAAAAAGCTTCAAAAAACAAGTCGGCTTGTTTTTCATAACCCATTTTTGAATAATGGACCTTATCGCGGGCCATCAACCCTTTTGCAGCATTATTAAAAATATTCTTATTTCCTCCAAAAACTTCAAACAAATCCCATACAGCATATCCTTTTGCAGGCGCATTTTCTTTGATCTTTAGCGCATAATCGGCTATAAATGTATTGGTGTATTTTCTATGTAAAACCGACGGTGGCGGTGTGGTTACTAGAATAGTTGCCATTGGTGCTTTTGCTTTTACTGAAGCAATCATCTGATCCAATTGTTTAAAATAGACTTCGTCACTTTGCTTGTCAAAACTTTCATTCGTTCCTAAAGAAATAACGATCAAATCGGGCTGCAAAGCAGGCAATTGCTCGTAAAACAAAGGAAACTTGTTGTAATCGGAACATTTTGCACCGTTTACACCAATGCCACTGTAGGTAATTCCGGGTGCGTTATTGCTCAAGACCAAACCGTTTAATGCAAAGGCATTGGAATTTGGATTGGGAATTAAGGTAATTTTGTCCAAAGGTTGTCCGGAAGCATAATCATGGGACAGCACTGTTTCGCTCAAATCGATCGGTATAAAAGTCGTTTTTGTAATCTTTTGGGGCTGGGTCCTCCCAATAGGAATGGTCAATATTTTCCCGTCCCGAATCAAATCGCTTTTTAGTCCGTTTGCTTTTTTTAACGCTTTCAAGGAAACGTTATACGCATCGGCAATACCTCCTAAAACTTCGCCTGGCTTGATTTTATGGGTTACTCGTTTAGGTACTTTTGTTGTGATTGTAGTATTTTTTTGGGCCAAGGAAACGGCAAATGAAGGGGTATTTTGTGGTGTAATTATTTGTAAATGTGTAAAATGGTATTGTGTATCTTTTACTTCCATTTGAATTGAAAATTCAGCCGAAGAAGGTTCTAAAGCGATTCCACTCAATCCCACAGGTCTTACTATATCGGCATAAAGGTTTCGAACACTCTGAAAATTACCCGTAGCCGAAAATCGAATGGGGGCACTATTATTGGTTTTGGCCACACTATAGGGAAACGTAAAGCCAAAACCGGCATTACCAAACACCGCTTGCATTTTGTTTCGCATTTGCGCGGTAAATAAATCAGCTTGTATATGAGAGTCGCCAATATGAACCACATTTACCTTACCAGATTTCGTTTGTTCCAATTGATACAATCGCTCAAACAATGCAACGAGTGCAAGGGTATTTTGAAGGCTGTTTTTATCAAATTTGAGTTCGACCGAATCTACGATCGTAGAATCTATGACCACTAATGTAGAATCCACCTCTTGTGCAAAACCAAAAGATGTTAGGAAAAAGAGTAAAAAGATAAAATTATGCTTCATCCATTTAATTTTCTTGCCAATTGGTTTTATCTTTCTGAGTAGAAAGCACTGGTTTGCGTTTTTTTCTTAAATTTTTGTACAATTCGTACCCTTGATTTAGTTGGCTAAATACAATATTGGCCACTTCTTTTGCGCCCCTGTGGTTAAAATGCGTATAATCTTTATTGGCTTTCGAAGGTGCGGTTTCTACCCATTTTACCATAGAACCTTCACCGCCCATTAATTCAAATAAATTTACAAAACTGGATTCTGATTTAATGGCATATCGTTTTTGAGCCATATTTAAAGGAATAACGGCTGCATCTGTTTTCATTTCTAAATCGTATTTAGAGGATTTATCAGCGGTCGAAATAATAACTATTGCCACTCCTGGAAAACATGCTTTAAGATGTTCCACCACTTTAGTCATACGTCTTTCATACCAAGAGTAATCCAGCGTTCCATAATTCAGGATATTCGCTCCATATTGCAAAACGATTAAATCATAATCCAATTTGGCATGAAAGGAATTCATTATAGCTTTATTAAATGTCCCTAATGGCAAACCCGAATTGCCACGATTGGAAAAATTATCGACATGCACTCCTTTTCCATCATCAAAATTAATTCCGTAAAAGGGGATGGAATCGGCTTTGGAAAAGTTTACTTTTAAATTTTTAAGATTTCCTTCCGCTAAAGTTAGGGTGTTTAAAATTGTTGAGGGCATTAATTTTCTTCCAATAGAATCGTTTGCACCACAAAAAACCCTTCCCGAATAATTCTTGGCGCTTCCATAAAACAAAGTAGGTCTCGGTAACTCAGTCGCAAATTTTGTTTGGGTTGCTCTAAATTTTACCCAGGTAACATTAGACGTGTCATTAGCAAAAAACACGTGGCCATTTACACCAAATGCTCGAGATGGTGTTTTAACTTTTAAAAAGGATTGTGCGTTCCAATTCCCAGAAAACTCATGAGTGATAGAGCTTCTTGAACTAGCCGATTCAGAAGTAATATTCACAAAACCAACCCCTTTTCCACCAAAACGCTCTTGCAAATAGGTTCGAAAGTCTTTTACAATTAAATCACCATCAGTCATGGAATCCCCAAAATAAGCAATACGAACATTGCCTTGATTTGCGGTCTCTAATTGGTATAATTTTTCAAAAAAAGTAACTAAATATTGATTCCCTTTATACGCTTCAAAAGTTTCTTTTGGAAATTGGATACCGTCTACCACTTTATAATCAATAATTTTATTTGATAAGGTATCTTTTTCTTTAATACTTCCATCTTTAGCGATGGCTTCTAGCAATAAACTATCCACTACTCTATTTTTAGAAGTAGCCGTACTATCTGGGAAAATTTTCTTAGGTAAAAATTCTTTAAACAACATAAAGGAAAGCGTGGAAAAAACCACTACCAATAATGCCTGAATAAAATATTTTGATGTGTTCATTACTAAAATTCCAATTTTTTAAATTCCAAAATCCATGGCCAAGTTTAAATTCTAGAACAATTGTTCTCGCTTTGCTCATATAGGTGTCTACTTTGTAAAAGATTTCTCTTTCATTGGAATGCCAATTATCCTAATTAGAAATTCCAAAATCCTAACTCCTAACTCTAATCTCGTAACTGCTAACTCCCTAATCAATTTACATGCGCTCTGGAACATCGATTCCTAGCAACTGAAATGCGTTTTTTATAGTATTTCCAACTGATTTTGACAATTGTACTCTAAATACTTTTTTATCTTGATTTTCTTCTCCTAAAATAGGAACCTGTTGATAGAATGAATTGAATTCTTTCACTAATTCATAGGTGTAATTCGCCACTAAGGCCGGACTATGATGCGCGGCGGCGTTTTGAATTACCTCTGGAAATAATAGTATTTGCTTGATCAATTCTTTTTCTTTTTCGTGCATTTCAACTTCACTCGATGTGACAACATTTTCAAAAGCAAAATCAGCTTTTCTCAAAATGGATTGAATGCGGGCATATGTGTATTGAATGAATGGCCCTGTATTCCCGGCAAAATCTACCGATTCTTCGGGGTTAAACATCATTTGCTTTTTAGGATCAACCTTCAACATATAATATTTCAAAGCACCCAAACCAATAGTTTGAAACAAAACTGCTCTTTCTGAAGACGAGTAGCCTTCTAATTTTCCTAATTCTTCTGAAATTTGTTGCGCAGTGTTTGTCATTTCAGTCATTAAATCATCTGCATCTACCACGGTTCCTTCTCTGGATTTCATTTTTCCAGAAGGCAATTCAACCATTCCATACGACAAATGATACAAACTATCAGCCCAATCAAAGCCTAACTTTTTCAAAATCAAAAACAACACTTTGAAATGGTAATCTTGTTCGTTCCCAACGGTATACACCATGCCACCAACATCAGAAAAATCTTTAACACGTTGTATGGCCGTACCAATATCTTGGGTCATGTACACTGCCGTTCCATCAGATCGCAGTACAATTTTACGATCCAAACCGTCTGCTGTTAAATCAATCCAAACCGAACCGTCGGGATCCTTTTCGAAAATCCCTTTTTCCAATCCAAATTGCACCACTTCCTTTCCTAACAAATAGGTATTGGATTCATAATAATAACTGTCAAAGTTAACCCCTAAATTATTATAGGTTTGCTCAAATCCATCATATACCCATTGGTTCATGGTTTTCCAAAGTGCAATTACTTCGGGTTTTCCTTGTTCCCAATCCAATAACATTTGTTGCGCTTCTAAAATGGAAGGTGCTTGTTTTTTTGCTTCGTCTTCGGTGTATCCGTTTGCAATTAATTCAGAAATCTCTTGTTTGTATTGTTTGTCAAAGGCTACATAAAAATTCCCCACCAACTTATCGCCTTTCAGCCCAGTCGATTCGGGAGTTTGCCCTTTACCAAATTTTTGCCAAGCCAACATCGATTTGCAAATGTGAATACCACGGTCGTTGATGATTTGTGTTTTATATACTTTTTTTCCGGAAGCTTTTAATATTTCAGCAACCGAATACCCTAATAAATTATTTCGAATGTGACCTAAATGCAGCGGCTTGTTTGTGTTGGGAGAAGAATATTCTACCATAACTGCCTTCTCGTTTTCATTTGGCATCACAAATCCGAAAGTATCATTGTCTTTTATAGAATTGAAACTAGTAACGTAATACGCATCCGATATGACCAAATTCAAAAAACCGCCCACCACATTATATTTTGCGACCTCAGCAGCATTAGAAATAAGGTAGTCTCCAATTTGAGTACCTATCGCAACCGGATTGCCTTTGACCATTTTTACCAAGGGAAAAACCACCACGGTAATATCACCTTCAAAATCTTTCCTAGTAGCCTGAAATTCAAAGGTATCGATAGAAATATCGAACAATTCCTGAACCGCTTTTTGGATGTGAGCCGTTAAAGTGTGATGTAATGTCATTTGTACCTGTTTTTAATAACGCGCAAATGTAATAAATAGTAATTACTGATTTATGAATAGCCCTTAGTTTTTTATCTGAAAAAAATAAAAAGTTAAAATAAATGTAACAATATGTCCGATTTGTTGTCTACTAGCTACCATTAATCATTACAACACCCCATTAAATGAAATTCAAATTAGTTATTACCTGCCTATTTTTAAGCCTTTATTACGGATTTGCTCAAAATTCGGGGAGCATCAAAGGAAAAGTTATTGATAAAAATTCGAAACAAGCCTTGCCCTACGTTAACATTGTAGTAAAAGATAACAATAAAATTGTAACCGGCGGGGTTACAAAAGACGACGGAAGTTTTTCAATTACAGCGCTTGCCGAAAAAAAATACACCGTTGAAATTCAATTTATTGGTTACTTAACCCTCACAAATTCTGTTGATTTAACAAAAGACGCACAATACAATCTGGGTGTCATTGCCATTCAAGAAGATGTAACTGAACTTAAAGAAGTGCAAGTAGTTTCTGATCGTTCCACCATGGTGCAAAAAATTGACCGTAAAGTAATTAATATTGGAAAAGATTTGATTGCCTCAGGTACGACTGCCTCTGAAATCATGAACAACATTCCTACCGTAAGTATTGATCCCCAAACCAAAGAAATTAGCATGCGCGGAAACAGTAACGTTCGTGTATTAGTAGACGGTAAACCATCTAATGTTTCCATCGAACAATTGTTACAACAAATTCCCTCGGCTTCCATCAAACAAATAGAGTTAATTACCAATCCTTCTGCCAAATACAACCCAGAAGGGATGAGTGGAATCATCAATATTATTTTGCATAAAAATTCGCAAGTCGGATTCAACGGTTCTATCAACACCGGCGTCACCTTTGGCATCACACCCAAAACCAATTCGGCTTTAAACCTTAATTACCGTGTAGGAAAAGTAAACTTTTACACCAACTATGGTTTCAATCATGGTATTAATGCCAACAACGGATTTGTAGAAAGTGAAAGACCGGGACAAGAAAACAGACAAGATTTTAAATTCAAAAATAAAAACAGTTCGCATTTGGTCAAACTGGGTATGGATTTTTACATCAACGATAAAAATACCTTATCGGCTTATACCAATCAAAGTTTTACAGCGGGTTCAGGAACCGGATTAACTACAGTTGTTTATGACGCGTTGACCAATCGAAATACCACACAACTTTTTGGGAGTTCAAGCAGCAATACCAACCAAACATACGATGTCGTTTTCAAACATGATTTTGACAAAAAAGACGAAAATTTGGAACTGCAATTCAATTACTCGCATACGGTAAACGACGAAGACACTCAGTATAATGAAACTGTTTTTAATCCCATTCAAACCAATGATCGCACCAATTTAGTAAAGGGAAAAACCGATTATTTTCAGTTCAACGCCGATTATGTGAATCCTATTTCGGAAAGTACGAAATTAGAAATGGGTGTGGAAACCAGAATTCAAAATTCGGGAAATGGATTTAATGATATCAATCCTCAATTTACAAGCGCCGACAATTCTTTTGGGTTTGGCCGAAATATACATTCTGCTTATACCAACATCAGCAAGCAAATTGGAAAATGGAACGGCCAATTGGGTGTGCGTTTAGAATATTTTGAATTAGACGCCAACTTTGCTTTACGTGAAACCAATCCTACGTTTACTGATCGCCAAAAAATATCGGACAAATTAATTACAGCATATCCATCGGCCTTTTTTACGTATACGGCAAATGAGAATAATTCCTTTAACTTCAATTATTCAAGACGTGTAGATCGCCCAAGTATTGGACAAATAAGCCCTATCAGAGAATGGACAACCCCCTTAATGGAATCAAGAGGTAATCCTGAGTTGGCGCCACAATTTACCAATTCATTTGAAGTAAATTACACCAGAAACACCAAATTAGGTTCAATTACTAGTGGTGTATTTTACAGAAGCATTTCTGATGAAATTTCGAGAACAGTATCTAACGATCCCAACAATGTCAATCGGAATATCTTATCGTATGATAATTTTGACAACAATAATGCTTACGGAATTGAATCTTCGGCGAATTTAAAATTCTTCAACTGGTGGTCTATTAATGCAAGTGCTGATATCTACTTTAAAACGGCAAAAGGTACCATTCAAAATGCCAGCACCAATATGCTTGAAAATGCAGCAGTAGATGTAACTACTTTCAATACTAGAATTAATAATAGTTTTACGGCTACAAAAGATTTACGTTTTCAATTGTTTGGTATGTATAGAGGACTCGATAAAGGATTGCAATATGAGCGTAAAGCCATGTACAAAATGGATTTTGGTGCTACCTACAATGTATTAAAAGGAAAAGGAACGGTAACCCTTCGCTACAACGACGTGTTTGAAAACATGCGATTTGCTTTTGATGGAAATATCCCTTACCAACAATTGGGCGCTTTTTATTGGGAAAGTCAAACGTTTTATGTAGGATTCAATTATATTTTTGGTGGTGGAAAAAACAGGGCTTTGGCAAGAAAACAAAGAGATACCAACGAAACGCAAGGCGGTGGTGGAATGTTCTAATTTAGTTATTAGGCATTAGGCAAAAGTAAAAAAGCGTTCTGAATTTTTCAGAACGCTTTTTTACTATATTTTATTTTCTTTGTTCTATTCTCTAAAAATTACCATTTGATAATCACACTTCCCCAAGTAAAACCAGAACCAAAAGCAGCCAAGACCACTACATCACCCGATTTTATTTTACCTTGTTCCCAAGCTTCTGTCAACGCAATTGGAATGGAAGCGGCGGTGGTATTGCCATACTTTTGAATGTTATTGAAAACCTGATCGTCTGTTAACCGGAACTTCTGTTGGATGAATTGAGAAATTCTCAAATTGGCCTGATGAGGCACCAACAAATTGATATCGCTAACTTCTAAAGTATTCGCCTGTAAGCCTTCATTGATAACTTCGCTAAAACGAACTACAGCATTTTTAAAAACAAATTGTCCGTTCATGTATGGGAAATAACTCTCATCATTTGGATCGTTATCCGCTATGATATCGGTTACCCAACGTTTCCCCATTCCGGGAGCAATCAATGCCAATTCTTCGGCATGTTGCCCTTCTGAGTGCAAATGGGTTGATAAAATTCCTTTTGTCACATCGTCTTCTCTTGAAAGTACGGCTGCTCCTGCTCCATCACCAAAAATTACAGAAACACCCCTGCCTCGAGTGGTCATGTCCAATCCGGTAGAATGCAATTCGGAACCAATAACCAAAATATGCTTATACATTCCAGTTTTGATATATTGATCGGCAATTGAAATAGCATACACAAAACCCGAGCATTGATTACGAACATCTAAAGCGCCAACCGTTCGCAAGCCCAAATCGCGCTGTACTAAGACACCCGGACCTGGAAAATAATAGTCGGGACTCAACGTAGCAAAAATGACAAAATCAATGTCTTCCTTAGCTACACCGGAACGTTCAATTGCAATTGTAGCGGCTTTGACTCCCATTGAAGTGGTAGTGTCTTCACCCCTTATCACATGACGACGCTCTTGGATTCCTGTTCGTTCTTGAATCCATTCATCATTGGTATCCATTTTTTGAGCTAAATCATTATTTGTTATAATATTATCTGGAACATAATAACCTAATCCCGATATTTTTGAATGGTACATAGCTTTATCGATTTAAATTTTAGGGTACAAAAATATGAAATAATTAAATTGGCTTGCTTTACTTCTGATCGGTTATTAATAAAAAAACCTTGTTTCCTGATTCTAATTCTTTATCACTTTCAAAAAAGAGAATTTGATCTTCAACTTTTGCTTCGATGAGGTATTGATTCCCTCTAAAATATGAAAACAGTACTTCAGCCATTAAATCTGAATTATCAGTAATTTTTAACTGATGTGGATACATCAAATATTGTTTACCCTTAAAAACAAATTCATTCACATCGCCAAAAAGCGAAGCGATATATTTATTCTTAGTTTGCTTATAAATTTCCTTGGGCTTATCAATTGCAATAGCGCAACCATCCTTTAAAATTAAAACTTCATCAGCAAAGGATAACACATCGGTACTGTCATGTGTTGCAACGATACATGTTATGTTTTTTTGCTTTAAATAAGTAAACAATTTTCTACGAAGACTGTTTTTTCTAAAATTATCAATATGACTAAACGGTTCATCTAGCAATAAAACTTCGGGCTCAAGTGCTAAAACTTTTGCCAAAGCAACACGTTGCATTTGTCCACCACTTAAAAATTTTGCCTTGGTATTAGCATAATTTGTCATTTCAACAATTTCAAGTAATTCTTCAATTCTGGCTTTTTTTTCTTCTGGAAAAAAATTAGATAAATACTTTCCTACATTTTCGGCAACAGAAATAAATGGCATTAAGTCAAAATCTTGAGCTAAATATTTCATAAAGGGCATCCCCGGAATCAAATGGTATTTTGGACCTAAAACCTCAATGGAATCCCAAGAAATATTTCCGGCATCTAAGTCATATAAACCATATATTAGTTTTAATAGCGTACTTTTTCCACAACCACTTTCGCCAATAATAGCATAATTAGACCCTTTGGCTACGGAAAAGGATATCGTATTAATGTTTGTTTCGTTTAAATAGGAGAAGGATATATTTTCTGCTTTAAGCATTTATTTTTTTTACAAAGATATAATTAAAAATTATGTCAATTTGTCACCAAATGAAAATTGGTATTCCTTTTGAAGTAGGTGTGCGGTATAATTGTTTAACTTAAATTTTAAAAAATGGCATTAGGAAAAATTAACGTTTCAGTGGAAAACATCTTTCCCTTAATTAAAAAATTCTTGTACAGTGATCACGAAATATTCCTTCGTGAATTGGTTTCTAATGCAACCGATGCAACTTTAAAATTAAAACATTTAACCAGTATTGGTGAAGCAAAAGTTGAATATGGCCACCCGATGATCGAGGTTAAAATTGACAAAGAAGGAAAAAAATTGCACATTATTGATCAAGGATTGGGTATGACCGCCGATGAGGTAGAAAAATACATCAATCAAATTGCATTTTCAGGAGCCGAAGAATTTTTAGAAAAATACAAAGATTCAGCGAAAGATTCGGGTGTAATTGGTCATTTTGGATTGGGATTTTATTCGGCGTTCATGGTTGCCGAAAAAGTAGAAATCATTACCAAATCCTACAAAGATGAACCGGCAGCGCATTGGACCTGTGATGGTAGTCCAGAATTTAGTTTAGTACCACACGACAAAACAGAGCGAGGTTCAGAAATCATCCTTCACATTGCAGAAGATTCCTTAGAATTTTTAGAAGAACATAGAATTCGTGAGTTATTGACCAAGTACAATAAATTCATGCCAATTCCAATTAAATTTGGAACCAAACAAGAAGCACTTCCAAAACCAGAAGACGCTCCAGAAGATTACAAAACAGAATATCAAGAAGTTGACAACATCATCAACAATCCAAATCCGGCTTGGACTAAACAACCGGCCGATTTGACAGAGGAGGATTACAAAGCATTTTATCACGAATTGTATCCAATGCAATTTGAAGAACCGTTGTTTAACATTCATTTGAATGTAGACTATCCGTTTAACCTGACTGGAATTTTATATTTCCCTAAAATGACGGCTGATTTACAATTGCAAAAAGATAAAATCCAATTGTATCAAAATCAAGTGTATGTAACCGACAACGTAGAAGGAATTGTACCTGAATTTTTAGGCATGTTGAAAGGGTTAATTGATTCTCCCGATATTCCATTGAATGTTTCCCGTTCGTATTTACAAGCGGATGGAAATGTGAAGAAAATTTCAAATTACATTACCCGAAAAGTAGCCGATAAATTAAAATCGTTATTCAACGAAAACCGAGCTGATTTTGAACAAAAATGGAATGACATCAAAATTGTATTGGAATACGGAATGCTGTCGGAACCTAAATTCTATGAAAAAGCAGGGGATTTTGTATTGTATCCAACTACGGATGAGAAATATTTTACGCTGTCAGAATTAAAAGAAGAAATTACTGCCAATCAAACTGACAAAAACGGCAAGCTCGTCGTGTTATATGCTTCTAACAAAGAGGCGCAACACAGTTATATTGACATTGCTCTTGCTAAAGGCTATCAAGTAGTGCTGTTGGATTCTCCTATCGTTTCACATTTGATTCAAAAATTAGAAGCAGATAATGAAAACTTAACCTTTGCCCGCGTTGATGCCGATCATATTGATAAATTAATTGAAAAAGACGAAGTTCAAATTTCGAAATTAAGCGAAGACGAACAAACGAACTTAAAATCGGTTTTAGAGGCAATTGTGCCAAAAGCAAATTACACCGTTCAAATCGAACCTTTGGACAGCTCAGCCGCTCCATTTATGATCACGCAACCTGAATTCATGCGCCGTATGAAAGAAATGAGTGCAACAGGAGGTGGTGGAATGTTTGGAATGGGCAACTTCCCAGACATGTACAATTTAGTGGTAAATGCCAATTCAAATTTAGCAACAACAATCCTTCAAACCGAAGATCAATCAGCGAAAGAAATGCTAGTAAAACAAGCGTTGGATTTAGCAAGAATTTCGCAAGGCTTATTAAAAGGCGAAGAATTAACAGCTTTTATCAAACGTAGTTTTGAAACGTTGAAGTAAGCCAAACAATAACTAAAAGTAAACCTGCAAGGATTCAAAGACCTTGTAGGTTTTTTTTGTAATTTTGAATTAAAATAATTCTGATCATGACTTTATCAATAGAAACCCCCGCGTTACTTTTTTCGGCTACTTCGTTAATTTTATTGGCCTATACCAATCGGTTTTTAACGATTGCACAAATTATTCGTAGCTTGAAAAAGACTTACGAAGACAATCATAATAAAAGTATTTTACTGGAAATAAAAAACCTAAACCTGCGCTTAACACTCATCCGCTACATGCAGCTTTTTGGGGTCATGTGCCTATTTCTATCGGTATTTGCCATGTTACTGCTTTACATTGGTCAAGTAACAGTTGGAATCTATATTTTTGGCGCTAGTTTGCTCAGCTTACTCATTTCACTTGGTATTTCTTTTTGGGAAATTAGCATTTCTGTTCGTGCCTTGCGAGTACATTTACAAGATTTGAGCGAACACATTAAATAAGTTGTTAATTTCCAATAGGAGCCTGATTTTCTTTTTTATCGTTGTTTAAGATAATACCTTCTTCTTTTGCCAATTTGTTTTTTGTAGGAATCTTATAATTTAAGGACAACCCAACACGTCTCGAATCGTTTCTGCTTCCATAAACGAGATTCGTACCCAAAGCATTAAAACCTTGTTTATTGGTATTAAAAATATCATTTGCATAGATTGAAATGGATAAATTATTATCTAAAAACTTCTTCGCAAAAGTGACATCGAATTGTTGGCTAAACGGCACTTTGTTTTGAAAGTAATAATAATTACCCCCCGTAGAAGACGTATTATATGTAGCCGTAAATTTAATTTTAGAAGGCAATACAATTTGCGACATCGCATTGATAAACCAAATACCTTTTCCATCTACATCGGGTAAAATATGCTTTTGATGGCCAACATATAAATACATAAAATTAATTTCATCTGGGTTGAATTCAAACTTCAAGGTTTCTTTTAAGCCTTTTGTAAATAACATATACGGAATAGGCAAACCTAAATTGAAATTATGAATCGTCAACTGCGGAATGTTCTCTGAAATACTTGCAGCCGCATCACCAATAGTCACAATACGATTCATGACTTGATTTGTGGCATCGCTTCGAGAATAACTCACAAAAAAGTATTCAAAAGCACTTACTTTTATTTCATAATTATCAAAAATGGTTGGATCTAAGTTCGGATTTCCAAAAAAGGATACATTGGGATTTTGGTAATTGGTATTATTAGGATTTAAGGCTGAAGTATTTGGCAAGCTAATCTTTTTATTGTAATTCGCATTTACAAAAACTTGCGGAATGACGTTGTATTGGACAGTGGCATTTGGAAAAAATCGTGTTTGATGAAACGGAATCAATTTATCCGAATCGGTAGTTCCTTCAATAGAATACGACTCTAACCTTCCACCCAAAATAAAATCAAACTTCTTGTAGGTCGATTGAAATTCGGTATAAGCAGACAAAGTTGTACGTTGGTAATCTAAATTGGTTTGTCCTTGATTTTGTGCTTCAAATGCTAACTTATCAGCGAGTAAACCTGATGAAAATTTAGTTTTATCAAAAAAAGAAAGATCTTGTGAGTAGTCGGTTTTGAACTGATAAAATAATTGACTAAAACCGTTGTCTAATACTGTAGTCGCAGTGTTTGCGTTGTTCAATTGAAAATCGTTTGCTACAGAATTAACATTCAATTTAAAATCTAATTTTTTAGATTTATCTGTGAAGCGTTTTTGATAATTAATAGCTACATCATTACGATCCAAAATATTATCACTATTATCTAGGGATTGAAATCCAAATCCTGCTGCATCTACACGTGCATTGTTTTTGGACGTTGTAAAATCATAATTCACCAATAGCCTATCTTTTTTCAAATCAAATTTCAATCCCGATTTGATGAAATAAAATCGGTTCACTCTATCCGTAACGTTTTTTGAAAGCACCACACTTTCATTTTCAAAATTAGTTCGCTGATAGCCTTCATTGTAATTTTGACCCACTTGAAGTTGCCAACCAAACCACTTGTTTTTAGCATTTAACAGCACACTATTGTTAAAGCGATGACGCGCTACATCGTATTTTGAAAAACTATACCCATTTGAGTAGGTAGCAGAAAGGTATTTTTTTGCATTTTTAGACGTAACAATATTAATGATTGCCCCACCAGAAGTTGCCGGAAATTCGGCACCCGGTTGTGTGATAATCTCTACTTTTTCTATTGAATTGGCCGGAAGACTTTCTAAATAAGAGGTTAACTCATTAGAATAAATATTTAAGGGCCGTGCATCCATAAAAACTTCCAATTGCTTGCCTTGATACATCATGCCAGCCACATCAGATACAATTAATCCTGGTAGTTTCTTTAAACCCTCCATTACTGATCCTGAATTCAAATAACTTTGCTCCGAAAAATCAAAAATAGTTCGGTCCGCGCGTTGCTCAACACTCTTCTTTTTTGATCCTACAACCACTTCTTTCAATTCTGACGTTTTAATACTGTCTTTTGATGTTTCGGTTTGAGCTTTTACAAATTGAGAAAAAAGAATACAAGTTCCGGCTAATAAATATTTCATGGTACTAATTTAATACTCGTTAGTAGTATAGTTAGTCATTTTGTTACAAAACACATCATCTGAAGAAATTCAATATTAGAATAGCACTGTTCAATACACAGAAAAAACTACCTTTGTCCTTCATTTTTTCAATCATGTCAACAAAAACTAGCAGTATAGGGATTGTATTAGTCGCACTTGGAGCAAGCAGTTACGGCATGTTAGCTACATTCGTAAAATTAGCCTATCAAGAAGGCTTTACCACGGCTGAAGTTACAACTGCACAATTTATTATTGGTATTTTAGGGATGTTGCTTATCAACCTATTTCAAAGAGTAAAGCAGAAAAATTCGGTGCGAAAAACGACAACAAAAAACAGTTTGCAATTGATGCTTGCAGGAACCTCTATGGGCATGACCAGTGTATTTTACTATTTGGCCGTTGGCTACATTCCGGTTTCTATAGGTATTGTGTTGTTGATGCAAACCGTTTGGATGGGAGTCCTCTTAGAGTGGGTTCTGGACAAAAAAAAGCCCTCCATTCAAAAAACAATTGCAGTTTTCATTGTTATAATTGGAACGTTATTTGCCATTAATATCTTCAAAATTAATTTCAACGATGCACACATTGACTGGACAAAAGGCTGTTTATTAGGTTTATTAGCAGCGGCTTCTTTCACCACAACTATGTTTACGGCTAACAAAATTGCACTTGAAATTTCTGCGGCACAAAGAAGTCTATTTATGCTGTTTGGCGGTGGCATTATCGTATTTGGTTATGGTTTATTTACACAAATTGGCCCTTTTAATTTTGAAATATTCTTTAAATGGGGAATTATATTAGCGCTATTTGGTACCATTATCCCACCGCTGTTATTAAATGCTGGATTTCCGTTAACCGGAATTGGACTTGGAAGTATTGTATCGTCTTTAGAATTGCCCGTTTCTGTATGCATGGCCTACGTACTATTGGATGAACAAGTAGAACCCCTTCAGTGGGTGGGCATCGCCTGTATTATTTTTGCCATTGTAATCATGAATGTTTCTTTTCGCAAAAAATAATGGAACTTTCTGTATTTTAGCACCATCAAATTGATACAACAATGCTCGAATTATTTCCAAAAGAGAAAATTATTTTACCCTTACCCGATGCCGTTTTCGAGTATTATCCCAATTTTTTTTCAAAAGAAGAAGCCGATGTATTATTTGAAAAACTACAAAAAGAAACCCCATGGCGACAAGATGATATCGTAATTTTTGGAAAAAAAATTGCCCAACCTCGTCTAACATGTTTGTTTGGAAACGAAGGAAAACCTTATTCCTATTCAGGAATCACAATGCAACCCCATCGTTGGAATGCTCATCTGATGCACATAAAGAATGAAATTGAAATAACGAGTACACAACATTTCACTACAGTCTTGGCCAATTTATACCGGCATGAAAAAGATAGTAATGGTTGGCATGCTGATAACGAACGTGAATTGGGCAGAGATCCTGTTATTGCTTCCGTTAGTTTTGGTGAAGAACGAAAATTTCAATTGAAACACATCAATAATCCAGAACATAAATTAACCCTAAATTTAAACCATGGTAGTTTATTACTCATGAAAGAAGGCAGTCAACTACACTATAAACACCAAATCCCAAAAGACTGCCAACCGAAAAAAGAAAGAATAAATTTAACTTTCAGGACCATTTTATGATTTTTTTTCAAAAACAATCCATTCAATCAGCACTTTACTGAAAAATCCTAAAAAAACTAAACATCGTTTTTTTGAATTTATTTTTTTACTAATATTGATGAATTAACCAATAAAGCAGATGGATTAAAATTCCTTGAAGGAAAATTTTGTTTAAACGAATGAAAAAGAAGAAAATTTCAGAATTGGACAACGAAACTCTTGATCGAGTGGTTGTTATGGCTCAAGAGGAAAAAAAACCTTTTGAAGTATTGAAAGTTGAATTTGGCGTAAGCGAAAATGACGTTACTGAGTTAATGCGAAAGCGGTTATCGAAAGATAATTTTGAGCTTTGGAAGAAAAAAGTAGCTGCCAACAAGCCCAAGCCGAAACCCATCAAATACAATGAGCTGGAAGACGATGACTTAGACAGTAAATATTACTTTAAAAATAAATTTGATTAAAAAAATTAACTCTTGTCCAACAAGAGTTTTTTTATTTTTGTGGAAATTTTAACCCCAGAAATAGCTAACTTCACTGAGATTCAAATAGATCGTAATTATTGAAATGGCTTAGGAAGACCGAACGCCGTTTGAAGCGATTACTTTTCAATTTGGACTATCCGAACAAGAAACCAGTGCACTCATGCGTCGAGAAATAAAACATTCCCGTTTTAATATGTGGCGTAAAAGGGTAAAAGGTAGCGCCACAAAACAGGCAAAACTGAGAACAAGTGCTATTGATCGATTCAAGTGTAAACGCCGATGACAAATTACAGGAAATAAAATCTCGAAACGTTAAGTGTAACATTTTTTTGGTTTGTTCTACTTATGTCTAAAACCAAATTAAAATGAAAAAAATAATTCTATCACTCGCCTTAGTGATGTTTCTTTGGAATGGTGCATTTGCTCAAAAAAGCAAGGCTACAAAAAATGAAGTAGCTGTGACCATAGATTTAATAAATGTTGTAGACGACAAAGTTATGGTTAGCCTAGTTGCTCCAACTTTTACTACCGAAACTGCAACTTTCCACATCCCTAAAACCGTACCTGGAACGTATTCTGAGGATGATTACGGTCGTTATGTAGAAAATGTAAAAGCATTTGATGCCAAAGGTAAAGCATTGCCTCTTGCAAAAACAGACGTTAATACCTACCAAATTTCAAATGCTACCAAACTAGCAAAAGTTACGTACTTAGTAAACGACACTTACGATACAGAAAGTGGCGGTGGCTTTGGTGAAGGAGATGATGTGTTTTCTCCTGCTGGAACCAACATCAATGCGGGGGTGAATTTTATGTTGAACACGCACGGATTTATTGGATATTTTAAAGGTAAAGAAGAAATACCATACAAATTAACCGTACTTCACCCAGAGAGCCTATTAGGTGTTTCAGCAATGACCGATGCCGATAGCAGCACAACCTCGGATGTCTTTGTAATGCCGAAATATGCCAATTTAGTGGAAATGCCAATCATGTACTCCAAGCCTGACTTTACATCATTTATGGTGGATGATATGGAAATCATTATTAGTGTATATTCGCCAACCGGAAAATATACAGCGCAACAAATAACGCCGAATATGGAAAATATGATGAAAGCTCAAAAACGCTTTTTGGGCCCAATCAATTCCACAAAAAAATACGCTATCTTATTATACTTATCCGATATGGCTAGTAATGACGCTAAAGGATTTGGCGCTTTAGAACACCCTACATCTACCACGGTAGTTATGCCCGAAATGATGGGCTTAGAAATGCTACAAGAACAACTTAAAGATGTGGTTTCGCACGAATTTTTTCACATTGTAACACCGTTAACAGTTCACTCAAATGAAATACAATATTTTGATTTCAATAATCCTCAAATGTCAGAACATTTATGGATGTATGAAGGTGTAACCGAATATTTTGCCAATCTGTTCCAAGTCAACCAAGGTTTAATCGATGAAAAAGCATTTTTTGAAAGAATGGCTGGCAAAATTGCCCAATCCCGCCAGATGAATGACTCCATGAGTTTTACCAAAATGAGTAAAAATGTATTGAATGCCCCATACAAAGACCAATACGTTAACGTTTACCAAAAAGGAGCTTTAATTGCAATGTGTATTGATATATTAATTAGAGAAAATAGCAATGGTGAAAAAGGAATTCTAAATTTAATGCAAGACTTGGCCACTGAATATGGTACTAAAAAAGCCTTTAAAGACGAAGAATTATTTGCTAAAATTACGCAATTGACTTATCCTGCTGTTGGTGAATTTTTGAATACTTATGTAGCTGGTGAAACCCCCATACCGTATGAACAATTTTTTGCAAAAATGGGCGTAACGGAAGCAACTATAGAGGTAACGGGCAACCCGTTTTTAAAAGACCAATCACAACCCTATATTACAGTAGATCCAACTACTAAAGAAATCATGATTTTGCCTGAGATTGAATTGAATGTTTTCTTTACTACTTTAGGAATAAAGAACAAAGACAAAATTATTGCCATTAATGACAAAAATTATAACCTAGACAACATCTATGACATGGTTATGGAAAGCATGAACTGGAAAGAAGGCGATAAAATTACCATCAAAATTAATCGTGAAGGTAAAGAACAAACAGTAACTGGAAAAATTGCCATGCCAAAAGAAAAGCAAGAAGGTTATCAATCTACCGACAATACCAAAAAGGCAATTAGAGATGCATGGTTAAAAGGATAAGATAATGCTTTTTGATTTCAACTTTTGCATTTCAATAGATTTAAAACATTAAATGAAATTGAATCCTCAAAGTAGTCTGTATTTTGAGGATTTTTTATTTACTTTGCGGTCTTAAACTAAAAACAATTCGATGAAAAAAATAGTTATAGCGTTACTCATGATTAGTACTTTCGTTTCTTGTGAAAAGAAAGAGTCGTTCAATGATACTAACGTGCACATTACTGGAAACATTAAAGGACTTAGTCAAGGTAAATTATACATCCAAAAAATACAAGACACTTCATTAGTTGTATTGGATAGTATACAAATTAAAGGAGACTCTCAATTTGAAAGTCACTTGAATATAGAAAGTCCAGAAATGTTATATTTATTTTTAGACCGTGGACAAACCAAATCCATCGACAATAGTTTGCCTTTCTTTGCAGAACCAGGTACAATTAAAATTGAAACCACACTTGAAAATTTCTTTGCCGCTGCAAAAATAACCGGATCAAAGAATCAAGATTTATGGGTTGAATTTAATTCAATCAACAGCCGTTTCAAGGATATCAATTTAAATTTATTGTCAAAACGTTTAAAAAATAACCTGAAACCAAATCCTAAAACTACGGATAGTATTGAAGATGCTTATCAAAAATTATTAATTAGAAAATATCGTTTTACAGCAAATTTTGCCGTAACACATAGTGAATATGAAATAGCACCTTATTTAGCGCTTTCAGAAATTGCCGATATTACCGTTCCGTATTTAGATACTATTCAAAAAAGCATGAAACCTAAAGTAGCAAAATCTAAATATGGCAAAATGCTGACAGCTTACCTAATAGAGCGAAAAGCATCCGAAGGAAAATAATTCAAGTGACATAAAAAACAAAAACCATCACAATGTGATGGTTTTTTTCATTTAGAGCCGATAGAGGGACTCGAACCCACGACCTGCTGATTACAAATCAGCTGCTCTAGCCAGCTGAGCTACACCGGCAACTCTAATGCGGTGCAAATATAATTCTGAAATTTAAAATTCCAAAAAATATCGACACTTTTATCGCACTTTTTTTTAGTTTAATCCGTTTATTTTTGCAACAAATTGATTAGCAGCTTCTTCGTAATCTTTACGAATTTGTTTGAAATGTGCTTTTTTGTTTTCAACATCTTTTTGATTTGCTTTCGTCATTAAAGCATCAAACGTTTCGTAGATTTCATCTACTAATTTATCGGAAGCTTCCGTTGGTTTTCCTACAGTAGTCATTTCCCATACGTAAACGATATTTACAATATCCCCTAAAACGTAGTTGATTTCTTTTTTCAAGTTTTTAACGCTTGCCATTTTTTATGTGTTTAAAATTTGACGCAAAATTACATAATATATTTTGTTCTCAATACATTATATCGAAATTTCTAATAATGTTGCCTTACCTTTTAAAGTCAAATGGTCAATGACTGCTGGAATTAATAGGGTATCGCCCATTTGATAATGCATGATTTCACCATTAAAAACCAATTCAAACTGACCGTTAGTACACATAAAAACTGTGAAAGCATCTTTGGATTTCTTCCAATGCAAATAATCTTGCAAGGCTATAATATTTGTCTTAAAATAAGAACAATCTACTACAGTTGAAGTACTATTGGGTGTTTCGGTATAGTTAATTTTGGAAGGAGTTGTGTTATAATTTATGGCTTCTAAGGCCAGATCGGTGTGCAATTCTCTTGCATTTCCATCTGCATCTACTCTATCCCAATCATAAATTCGGTAAGTAATATCACTAGTTTGTTGTATCTCGGCCACCACTACACCCGCTCCAATGGCATGAATTGTGCCCGTTTCTAAAAAGAAAACATCTCCTTTTTGAACTGGATGCATCTCTAATAAATCTACTACTTTTTTACGCTGCACATGGTCAAGATACTCGACCGAATTGGAATCCTTTTTAAACCCTACTACTAATCTTGCGGCCTCATCGGCTTGCATCACATACCACATTTCGGTTTTACCAAACGAATTGTGCCGTTCTTTTGCTAAGGCATCGTTGGGATGCAATTGAATGGAAAGATCTTCTTTTGCATCGATAAACTTAAATAACAAAGGGAATTGTTTTCCAAAACGAGAAATAACCGTTGTACCTAAAATTTCCTCGGGATACATAGCAATTAAATCATTGATATTTTTTCCACTTAACGCACCCGATCGCACCACGCTAATATCACCGGGTACTGTTGATATTTCCCAACTTTCGCCAGTCGTTTGCGATACGATATCTTTATTCAAATAGGTCTTTAATTTGGTGCCTCCCCAAATTCGTTCTTTTAATATCGGTACAAATGTTAACGGATAGAATTTCATAATGTCGCGTAATTGGATTACAAAGATGCGAAAATTATAGAAGAAATGGTATGAATTTTTATTGCGCCGATTGTAGTGCCTGCAAGGCCTTAGAAATATGCACTTTGGCACTCAAACTGTCAAAAATATAAATACACTTTCCTGAAGCGTCAAATACGTAAGTAACTCTCCCCGGCAAAAATCCAAAAAGAGCGGTAGGAACACCAAACAACTTTCGCAATTTTCGATCGGCATCGGATAGCAAAACAAAGGGTAATTTGTATTTAACTTGAAAATTTTGATGCGAACGAACAGAATCACCACTCACTCCGATGACTTCGGCACCTAAATCTTGAAAATCTTGATAGGCGTCTCTAAAACTACAAGCTTGCGCTGTACAACCAGGTGTGTTATCTTTTGGGTAAAAATAAATCACTACAGGCTTGTTTTGAATTTCATGACTATCAAAGGAAGTACCGTCTTGGGTAAGGGCTGTAAAATGAGGCAAGTGATTCCCTAACTGTATCGCCATGATTAATTTCCTTTATAGGTTACAAAATTTCTTGGAGTCTCGTACAATGTAATTTCCAATTCTTTATCAGCAGCAATAAACCCACGAAGTTTGTTCCAAATTACAAATGCAATATGTTCTGCTGTAGGATTTAAATCAAAAAATTCTGGCACATCTTCGTTTAGATTTTTATGATCAAAGGCCTCCTCAATTTGAGCTTTAATAATATCGGAAAGGATTTTGGTGTCGATCACATAACCTGTTTCTGGGTCAACTTCACCGGTCACCGCTACAATCAAATCGTAATTGTGCCCATGAAAATTGGGATTGTTACATTTACCAAAAACTTCCTGATTTTTTTCCATGGACCAATCTTTACGATACAATCTATGGGCAGCGTTGAAATGGGCTTTTCGTGATACAGTTACTCGCATAATTTTGGTTTTAGGTTTTGAAAAAAAGGTATGGTTTACAATTTATGATCTTCTAGGTAGTGGTAAAACTCGTCAAATATGATTTTAAACCAAACGGTATATTCCGCCGGATTTTGAATCATATCGTCTTTAATGTCCTCAATTTTCATCCATTTCCAACTGGCAACTTCTTCCGGGTTGATAAACGGTTCGTTGTTTGAATAGCCTATCATCACATGGTCTAACTCGTGCTCGGTTAATCCATTATCAAAAGGTGCTTTATAAATGAAATGAAACAATTCTTTCAAGTCAACTTCAAAACCCATTTCTTCATACAAGCGACGCTTCCCTGCTTGTATATTGGTTTCTCCTGCTCTTTGGTGACTGCAGCACGTATTGGTCCATAACAAAGGCGAATGGTATTTATGTTGCGCTCGTTGTTGCAACATGACTTCATTGTTGTCATTCAAAATAAAAACCGAAAAGGCTCTGTGCAAAATGGCTTTTTCATGTGCTTCCATTTTGTTCATCAGCCCAATAGGCTCGTCCTTTTCGTTGACCAATATTACTTGTTCTTCTTTCATAGTTTACTATAAGCTTGTCAAAAATACGAAAAAAGAAAGGAAATACGTGCAGTTTTATCGTTTGTGATAAGTTTAACGTCTGTTGAATAAAGGGCCGTTCTTGGCATGAAATGGGAAAAGAAAATATAAAACAGCAAAGTATCAGTTATTTTAACTACTTTTGCAGTCTTGGTAAAGATAAATATTTCTTCTTGCAAAACTTTGACTCAAAGTAGGTTATACATTTTTTGTTTATTTCGCTTGTGTGTTTTTATCCTTATTCATTTAAAATAATATTAATTTTAATTACGATTTACATTTAATGGCTAGACCACAAGAAACTTTTAATAAAAAAGAGCAAGAAAAGCTTAGAGCGAAGAAGAAGAAAGAGAAACAAGAAAAAAAGGAAGCGCGCAAAGCCAATCCAAAATTATCAGGTGAAGATATTTATGTGTATGTAGATGAAAATGGGCACTTGACCAATACACCTCCCGATCCTTCCAAAAAAATCATTGTGGATGTAGAAAGTATTGAAATCAATACCTCAAGAAGAACAGCTGAAGAAGAAGCTCCTGTAGATCGCAGAGGAACCATTGACTTTTTTAACGAATCAAAAGGTTTTGGATTTATCAAAGAAATTGAAACAGGTGAAAAATACTTTGTGCACATCAGTGGTTTATTAGACGATGTAAAAGAAGGCAATTTAGTGACCTATGAATTAGAAAAAGGCGCTAAAGGAATGAATGCCGTTCGCGTTAAAAAGATATAATTTATATCCAATTTAAAAATATAAAATCACAGCTTTCGCTGTGATTTTTTTTATGAACGCAATTGCTCCGCGATTTTTAACGCACATTTTTCACCATCAATGGCTGCCGAAATAATGCCCCCAGCGTAACCCGCTCCTTCCCCACATGGATAAAGCCCTTTTATTTGCACGTGTTCTAATGAAAATGGATCTCTAGGAATGCGCACTGGTGAAGAAGTCCTGCTTTCGGGTGCATGAACAATGGCTTCGTTTGTTAAATAACCCCGCATGGCCTTACCAAATTGCACAAATCCTTCGCGCATGATTTGCGTTAAAAAACCAGGAAAAACCTGCCCCATTTCCACCGAAGTAGTCCCAGGAACATAGGATGTTTTAGGAATAGCATGAGACACTTTTTGTTGGGTAAAATCGATCATGCGTTGCGCAGGCACTTTTTGAGTTTCTCCTGCTAAATGCCAAGCTTTTTGTTCGATACTTTTTTGAAATTCCATTCCGGCCAAAGGGCCAAATTTTTCAAATGGTTTGAAATCTTCTAATTTTAATTCGACCACTATACCCGAATTTGCAGTGGCTTGATCGCGTTTAGAAGGCGACCAACCGTTAGTAACCACTTCGCCTGGAGCCGTGGCACAAGGTGCGATTACACCTCCGGGACACATACAAAACGAATACATCCCTCGACCATTTACTTGTTTCACAATAGAATACGGCGCAGGTGGTAAATAATCGCCTCTAAAATCGCAGGAATACTGAATTTGATCAATTAATTCTTGTGGATGTTCTGCTCGAACGCCTAATGCAAAAGGTTTGGCTTCGATTACTATATTTTTTTTATGCAACAATTCGAAAATATCACGGGCCGAATGGCCGGTAGCTAAAATAACTTTATTGGCCGAAATAAGGTCGCCATTTTGAATGACAACCCCTTGCATTTCATTGCTTTTTACTACAAAATCGGTTACACGGGTTTCAAATAAAACTTCCCCACCACAAGCGATGATTTTTTCTCTGATGTCTTGAATGATTTGGGGTAATTTATTGGTTCCGATATGAGGATGTGCTTCTACCAAAATATCGGGTGTAGCTCCAAAACCAACTAGTAATTCCAGTATGCGGTCGACATCGCCTCGTTTTTTGGATCGGGTGTACAGTTTCCCATCAGAATAGGTTCCGGCACCGCCTTCGCCAAAGCAATAATTGGAATCTTCATTCACGATTCCGTCACGATTAATAGCTTTTAAATCGCGACGTCTCCCTCGCACATCTTTACCACGTTCTATAACTATTGGTTTCAACCCCAATTCGATTAATTGCAATGCTGCAAATAATCCGGCCGGACCAGCACCCACAACGATAACTTCTTGTTTGTGAGCTACATTTGGGTAATCTGGTAATTCGATTTTTGATTCCGAATAGGTTTCACCCACCAAAAACACTTGGGCTTTGATATTTACTTTGATGGCTTTTTGCCGCGCATCGATGGAGCGCTTGACGACAACCACTTTTTGAAGTTCATTCGTGCTGACCTGAAATAATTTGGCCACATGTTGCGCCAACAAACTTTCGTTTGCAGCTACTTCAGGAGCAACTTGAAATTGAAATTCGCGTGGCATAAACGTTGGATTTTTGGCAAATATACTACTTGATTTTCGATTTTTCCTCAAAAGCGCGCAAGGCAAAAGAAGCCAACCAATGTTCGCCTTCATAATTTCCATCCACAATAGAAGGCAAAGAGAATGTAAAATGATTATTTGCCATATCTTTCAAAT
This sequence comes from Flavobacterium sp., assembly GCF_044376915.1. Taxonomy (GTDB): domain Bacteria; phylum Bacteroidota; class Bacteroidia; order Flavobacteriales; family Flavobacteriaceae; genus Flavobacterium. Next base: position 3,463 of record NZ_JBILKB010000016.1, on the reverse strand, counting down.
GAGAAAATTCCTTGGGATAATTGGCAATCAAATGGTATAAATTCCAAGATCTGCTAAAATTCAATCCATCCAAATGCACCAAATGCCCATCGGTTCTATCGGATACTTTGGCAACTTCCCAATGCCAGTTTTTGGAAAATAATTGAGGTGCAAATTTTTTACTCCATACAATAAATTCGTTTTTGGGCAGTATGCGCTGCATGATCGCCAATTCTTCCATACAGGGCGAAAGAAAGTCAGTACCACTGGGCTCCCAAAAGAACGGACAATTTTCATCCTGTATAAACAAACGTTTCGCATTGGCTTTAATACAATCTTGCAAAGCCGTATGGTTTGAAAAAACAGCATAGTCCCAAGCATTCGTTAATCCAAAAGCAGTATTTGAATGGGTTCCTGCTCGAATAGGATAGAGCAGTTTGGGCAAAAATTCTATATATCGTTCCACAATTAAATCGGTTAAAGGACGAAGGTTTAGCGCCAATTCTTGCGCAAATACCTCATCCGAAATTTCCAATTCGTGTTGTAATTTTAACAACCAATTCCACCCATAGGTTCGTTCAAAAGATTTTTCATGACTTTTCTCAAAATAGGCAATTTCGGCAGAGATATTTTCTTTTGAAAGATTAGCTTTTAACTTTTCAATGATGAATTCTCTGTCTTTTAAATCGCTATGGTTAGACAGCAAATAGACCAAACTCCAATGACCATGTACCGAAGAATGCCAATCAAAACAACCATAAAACACTGGATGTAGCGCTTTAGGTGCTAACAACTCCGTTTCATTTAACAAAAGCTGATTGAGTTTATTTGGATATTCTTGTTGTATGCACTTAATAGGCAAACTTGCTAAATGATTGGCTTGATCTGTCGTTAGACTTTGAGCAAAGGATATGGAGGCAAAAAAGAAAAAAACAATTGTTTTCATTCGAAATAATTTTTTCAAATTTAGTAAAAACATATCTTTGAACATTAATATTCTTATGATGTCTAGAAAAATAAAATTGATTTGGGATTTTAGAGGAGAAGCCGCGGCAAAAACAGCCGAACACCATGCTATTCATCTCAATGAATATTTGGAAAACGATAAACGAACGTTAGAAAAAACGGGTTTTGAAATCCTCAATGAAATGCATGCTATTGCGTTTGTTGTTGTAGAAGAAAAAGACATGATTCTATTTAGAGACGCATTAAAACCCCATCGTGGTGAAGTTTACAATTAGTCTAAAATACTAAAAACCAGCAACCTTTTACCTTAATTTGCTACTTCACTGATAAACTTAATTCGCATCAATCGGAGTTCTTCAATATCGTATTCGCCATCAAATTCTTTCAAGGCATCTTTGATATTGTCGGATTCGGAATCCATGAAATAGTCGTGAATTTCTTCTTGTTGGTCTTCGTCTAAAATTTCATCGATCCAATAACGAATATTCAATTTGGTCCCCGAATACACAATTTGTTCCATTTCTTTCAACAAACCATCCATGTCCAAACCTTTTGCTTTTGCGATATCATCCAAAGCTAATTTCCGATCCACATTTTGAATGACGTATAATTTTAATCCCGAATTGGCCCCAGTAGATTTCACAACCAAATCATCCGGTCTGACTATATCATTATCTTCTACATAACGCGCAATTAGCGTTACGAATTCAGTACCATATTTTTTTGCTTTCCCTTCACCTACTCCATGAACATTGCTTAACTCATCAATCGATATTGGGTATTTTAGTGCCATATCTTCTAGTGAAGGATCTTGAAACACCACAAAAGGTGGGATTCCGAGTTTTTTGGCTACTTTTTTACGCAGATCCCGCAACATGGCCATCAAGGCTTCATCGGCAGTACCCGTTGATTTTGCTGCAGTTACGATGGCTTCATCTTCTTCTTCATTGTACTCATGGTCTTCAGACATTAAGAACGAAGAAGGTTTTGATATAAAAGCCTCGCCTTTAGGCGCTAATTTTAACACACCGTAAGTTTCGATATCTTTTGACAACAATCCGTCGACTAAAACTTGACGAATTAAAGCCATCCAATATTTTTCATCGAATTTTGTACCGCTAGCAAAATAGGGCTGGGTATCTATTTTTTGCGCTTTAATTACGGCATTGATTTTACCCACTAAGGCAAAAATAACTTCTTTTGATTTGAACAATTGTTTGGTATCGCGTACCACTTTTAAAAGGGTAACCACTTGATCTTGGGCTTCCACTTTCGTTTTTGGATTGCGTACATTGTCATCCATATTAGCGCCATCTCCATCTATATCGTCAAATTCTTCACCAAAATAGTGCAGTAAGAATTTACGACGCGACATGGATGTTTCAGCATAGGCGACGACTTCTTGCAGTAAAGCAAAACCTATCTCTTGCTCCGCAACCGGCTTGCCCGAGAGAAATTTTTCTAATTTCTCAATATCTTTATAGGAATAATAGGCCAAACAGTGTCCTTCACCACCATCGCGACCAGCACGTCCTGTTTCTTGATAATAACTTTCTAAGGATTTAGGTATGTCATGATGGATCACAAAACGCACATCGGGTTTGTCAATCCCCATTCCAAAAGCTATTGTAGCTACAACTACCTCAACATCTTCCATCAGGAACATGTCTTGATGTTTTGCACGTGTTTTCGCATCCAAACCCGCATGATACGGGACTGCACTAATACCATTTACTTGCAATACTTGTGCAATTTCTTCCACTTTTTTACGGCTCAAACAATAGATTACTCCCGATTTTCCTTTGTGTTGCTTGATGAATCGAATGATATCCGATTCGATGTTTTTGGTTTTTGTTCGTACTTCGTAATATAAATTAGGACGATTGAAAGATGCTTTAAACGTATTGGCATCGGGCATGTCCAAGTTTTTCAAGATATCTTCTTGCACTTTTGGAGTAGCTGTTGCTGTTAATCCAATCATGGGAACATCTCCCAATTGGCGCACTATATTTCGTAAATTTCTATATTCAGGTCTGAAATCATGTCCCCACTCCGAAATACAATGGGCTTCATCGATGGCAACAAATGAAATTTTAACTTCATTTAAAAATTGCAAATATTCTTCTTTGGTAAGTGATTCAGGAGCCACATACAACAACTTTGTCACGCCTGAGGTAATGTCTTTTTTTACTTGATTGACTTCGGTTTTATTTAAAGAGGAGTTCAATACATGCGCAATTCCGGTTACCGAACTTAAGCTTCGGATGGCATCGACTTGATTCTTCATCAAGGCAATTAGCGGAGAAACCACAATAGCCGTTCCTTCTAATACCAAAGCTGGCAACTGATAGCAAAGTGATTTTCCACCACCGGTAGGCATAATAACAAATGTATTGTTCCCAGTAATGATACTTTTAACTACTTGTTCCTGAAGACCTTTGAATTGGTTAAACCCAAAATATTTCTTTAATTCTTTATGTAAATCAATTTCGTGTGGATTCATTCTCTATTAATATGA
>NZ_JBILKB010000136.1:0-3018 GCF_044376915.1 Flavobacterium sp. | reverse complement strand
AGAATACCTGATATAGTGGTCTTAAAAGTTTGGAAAAGAGATCTTATCACTGGATCAGGATTATTCATACGGTACTGCAAAAATGATGATATTGTCTGCTACATTATCGTTATCAATATCGTAAATGTAGGAATACACAAACGACTCTGCAGTTAGTGTGATTACTTTAAAATCTATTACTTTTTCGATGCCAAAATACAAGGAAATGATATCATTCTTAATCTTCCATTCCATTATTGTTGTATTGGATGAACAAATATCATTGACAAAAGTTAATTCACTATATTGTCTTATCTGACCTTCAGTGTTGGCAAAAGTAAATTCATCTTTATTGCAATTGGGTTGGTGGCCATAAAGAAATTGTTGTCCATTAATATTTACTTGATTGTATTTCCAGCGATTCAACAATAGATCAACGGAAAAACTCGGATTGTCTATTGGATTTTCCTTTTTATCATCATCACTTGTACAAGAAAAAAATAACAATATAAAGAAGCCAATAATGAAATTTTTCATAAATAAACATTTGCATTTACTAGTTAGGGAATATATAATTAGTTGATCCTTTAAACAAAAAATTAAACTTGTAACACACCCATATTAAATTGTTTTTCAATAGGAGCGTGGTTGGCAGCTTCAATTCCCATTGCTATCCAATTTCTTGTTTCCAAAGGATCAATAATGGCATCGGTCCATAAACGCGCTGCTGCATAATATGGTGAAACTTGTGCATCATAGCGTGCTTTAATTTTATCAAAAAGTTCTTTTTCTTTCACCTCATCAATAACTTCGCCTTTGGCTTTTAAGGAAGATGCTTCAATTTGGGCCAATACTTTGGCAGCTTGTGTGCCTCCCATTACTGCTAATTCGGCACTTGGCCAAGCAAAGATCAACCTTGGATCATAGGCTTTTCCACACATGGCATAATTTCCAGCTCCATAAGAATTTCCAACGATTACTGTAAATTTAGGTACCACAGAATTGGCCATAGCGTTCACCATTTTAGCGCCATCTTTAATAATGCCACCGTGTTCTGATTTTGAACCTACCATAAAACCAGTAACATCTTGTAGAAATACCAATGGGATTTTCTTTTGATTACAATTGGCAATAAAACGCGTAGCTTTATCCGCGGAATCCGAATAAATAGCACCGCCAAATTGCATTTCACCTTTGGCTGTTTTTACTATTTTACGTTGGTTGGCAACAATTCCAACAGCCCATCCTTCAATGCGTGCGTAAGCTGTGATCAAGGTTTTACCATAATCCCCTTTGTATTCATCAAATTCGGATTGATCGACTAATCTTTTGATGATTTCATACATATCGTATTGATCGGCTCTCGATTTGGGTAAAATTCCGTAAATATCTTTTTGCTCTAAAGCTGGTTTTTCTGCTTTTATTCGATTATAGCCTGCCGTATCAAAAGTACCAATTTTTCCCATAATACTTTTGATGCGGTTTAAAGCATCGGCATCATCTTTTGCTTTGTAGTCCGTTACACCTGAAATTTCGCAATGGGTAGTAGCTCCGCCCAGTGTTTCATTATCTATGGTTTCGCCAATAGCTGCTTTTACTAAATAGCTGCCCGCTAAAAAGATGCTACCTGTTTTATCGACAATCATGGCTTCGTCACTCATGATAGGTAAATAGGCGCCTCCCGCAACACAACTGCCCATAACGGCAGCGATTTGTGTAATTCCAAGACTGCTCATGTGGGCATTATTTCTAAAGATACGGCCAAAATGTTCTTTGTCGGGGAAAATTTCGTCCTGTAATGGTAAATAAACACCTGCCGAATCCACTAAATAAATAATTGGAATACGGTTTTCCATTGCAAGTTCTTGAGCTCGAAGATTCTTTTTACCGGTTATAGGGAACCAAGCACCGGCTTTCACCGTAGCATCATTGGCTACAACAATACATTGTTTGCCAGAAACGTATCCCATTTTAACAACGACACCTCCCGATGGGCAACCGCCGTGTTCTTCATACATGCCATCACCAGCAAAGGCTCCTATTTCGATTGATTTGGCTTTAGGATCCAATAAGTAATCAATTCGTTCTCGAGCAGTCATTTTACCTTCGCCATGAAGTTTTTCAATTCTTTTTTGACCACCACCTAGTTTCACTTTGGTAAATCGTTTGTTTAAATCAGAAACTAACATTTTATTATAATCCTCGTTGCTATTAAAATTGATGTCCATGTTGGAATTTTTTTTGATTTGTAAAAATAAGAAAAGGTTAGGAAATATGAGTATTTATTTTAATTCAACAAATTGATAACTACTTATTATTATTAAATTAATGATAACTTAACATTGGCAATATACTTTTGCTCTGAATTTAAATACAAATAAAATGTCATTAAACAAATTTTTTCAGTTTTTTGTACCGAAAGATAAAAAGTTCTTTCCACTTTTTGAACAAGCTTCGGCAAATTTAATTTTATTAGCAGAATCACTTCATGAAGGGGTTAATGCTCCAAAAGGAGAAAGAGATAATTATTTCAAAAAAATTGATGAATTAGAAGAAAATATTGAAGATATTGCTTACAAAACTAATATTGAATTGAGTAAAAATTTTATTACTCCATTTGATAGAGAGGATATTCATGCGTTGATTAAATCGATGGATGATGTGGCTGATTATATGCAAGGTGCTTCTAGCAGAATTCGTTTGTATCATGTTGAAAAAATAACAAAATCAATTCGTAAACTGACCGAAATTAATTTAGAAGCGTGTCAATTGATAGGAGTTGGTATTATGGAATTAAAGGATATGAACCATAAGGCAATTAAAGAAGCATGTAAAAGAATCAATAAACTCGAAAGTAAAGCTGATGTGGTTTTTGATAAAGCAGTTGCAGATATCTTTGAAAATGAAAGTGATGCTAAAAACATTATCAAATACAAAGAAGTCCTTATGGCTTTAGAAACTGCATCTGATAAATGTAAAAATGTTTCTAATATTTTAGAGCAAATTTCTGTTAAACATTCATAATAGTTTAATTTTAAA
>NZ_JBILKB010000073.1:0-9430 GCF_044376915.1 Flavobacterium sp. | reverse complement strand
TTAGTATAACCCGAACCATCATTATAAAATCTATAATGATTATAAAAACTTAAAACTTCATTTGCTACATTCTCTTTGGCAACATACTTTGAAGATGTGTTTTCTATGGTTGTCCAAAGAATTTGTTGTCCAAATACGATTGAATTAAAAAATAAAAAGCAGCATAAAATTTGAATTTTTTTCATAATGATATTATTTATTGAAATGAAAAAGGAACCTTATTAATAATAGTTTTTTATAAATTATTTCATGTGTTACAAATTTAAAAAAATAAAAATCTATAAAACAATAATCATAAATAATTATTAATTTTTATATCTACAAAAATATTGCATTTGTTTGGCTTTTTGTGTGTTAGGAAACTTATAAAATCTTGCTTGAATCTTGCTTATAAAAAAAGGTTCCAAGAAATACATCTTGAAACCCTTGATTTTACTAGTGGTCCCACCTGGGCTCGAACCAGGGACCACCTGATTATGAGTCAGGTGCTCTAACCAACTGAGCTATAGGACCGGTTAAGAGACTGCAATATTACTGCTAATTTCTATTTACTGCAAATTTTTTTTTACTTGTACTTAAATTAACTAGTGGGCATTTGTGTTAGGCATTTCTTGACACAATTCGATCAACACGCCGTTGGTGCCTTTGGGATGTAAAAAAGCGACCAATTTGTTGTCGGCGCCGGGTTTGGGCGTTTCGTTCAAGACTACAAAGCCTTCGTTTTGCAAGCGGGCGATTTCGTACACGATATCTTCTACATCAAAGGCAATGTGGTGGATGCCTTCTCCTTTTTTCTCGATGAATTTTGCGATGGGACTGTCGGGATGTGTGGCTTCTAACAACTCTATTTTATTGGGGCCGTTGCTAAAAAATGACGTTTTTACTCCCTCGCTCGCTACGGCTTCTTCTTTGTAGGGCGGTTGGCCAAAGAGCTTTTCAAAAAGCAAATTGGAGGCTTCTAAATTTTTTACCGCGATTCCTATATGTTCTATTTTTCTCATGCTGCTATTTTCTGTAAAATTATAAAATAAAAAACAATACAAAACGCCTAAAATCTGAAATCGGTAATCTTCAATCAAAAATCTTATTGTATTTTTGTCCCATGGAAACAAATAGACAAAAAAAAATAGGAGCCCTTTTACAAAACGATTTAGTCTCCATTTTACAAGGTGAAATCCGAAAAAACAACATCAATAACCTAGTAATTTCGGTTTCAAAAGTTAACGTTACTTCCGATTTATCCATTGCAAAAGTGCATTTGAGCGTTTTCCCTACTGAAAAAGCAGGCGAAATTTTAGCCGCCGTAAAAAGCAATGCCCCCTTGATCAAACACGACTTAGCCCAACGGGTAAAAAACCAATTGCGCAAGGTGCCCAACTTAATTTTTTACATCGACGACAGTTTAGATTATATCGAAAAGATCGACAAGGCCTTAGCCGGCGATGAAAATCCGATTGAAAACCCCGATTTATTAGAAAAAAGAAAGAAATCATAATTTGAACCTTTCCTTATACATAGCCAAGCGTTATGCTATTAGTTTTAGCAAGAACAAAGCCATCAATATCATTACAGGCATTGCTTCTGTGGGAATTATTGCCAGCACTATGGCTTTGTTTGTTTTTTTATCGGTTTTTAGTGGTCTGAAAGAATTTACCCTTGATTTTGCCAATGCCACCGACCCTGATTATAAGGTAGAAACCGCCACTGGTAAATTTTTTACCCTAACCCCAACTCAAGAAGTTGAGTTGCGCAAGAGTGGCGTTCTCACTGCGTTCAGCAAAGTGGTTTCGGAACGCGTATATTTTGTATACGACGAAAAAGAAATCGTAGCCGAAATTAAAGGAGTAGACTCTCAATTTGCCGCTGTCACAGATTTTAACCAGCATTTGTATGTAGGCGAATGGTTGACCCAACATTCTGAAGAAGTAGTTGTGGGCGCCGAAATTAGCCGCAAATTAGCTCTTGGATTGTTTGATTACAACCACCAATTAGAAGTATATGTGCCCAAACCCGGAAAGGGCAGTATTGAAAATCCGGAGGATGCTTTTAACAAAGCACTGTTGTTTCCCTCAGGGGTGTATTCGGTAAACGAGGAAATGGACAGCAAATTTGTTTTCTGTGACCTACCGCTAGCGCAACAATTACTGGGCTTACATCCGCAACAATTTACGGCACTTGAACTTAAAGTAGCGCCCCAACATTCAGAAGAAGAAGTGCGCAAAACCTTGCAGCGAATTTTAGGGAACGGCATTAAAATAAAAAACAGGGCCCAGTTGAACGATGCATTGTATAAAATGCTGCAATCGGAAAATGTATTTATTTATTTGTTCAGTACATTAGTGGTTATTCTTACGTTGTTTTGTTTGGCCGGAGCCATTGTAATGATCATCATTGATAAAAGAGAAAATTTAAAAACCTTGTTGCATATTGGATTAACTCCAAAAGCCATTCGGGGCATCTTTTTTGCTCAGGGATTACTCATTACTTTTTTTGGATTGGGGATTGGAATGGCGCTTGCTATTTTGCTCATCGTATTGCAGCAGCAGTTTTCATTGCTCATGATTACCGCAACCCTTCCTTATCCGGTTGTTTTTGAATGGAATAATGTGTGGATTGTAGTTGCTACTATTGTGCTTTTAGGCATGCTCTCTTCGTGGATTGCCTCGGGTACAGTGACAAAAAACGTATTGAAATAAAAAAACATAAACATAAAAAAAGAATTTAATATTCTATTGTATTTAGGGTTTTTGAAAGTCAAAAATATAGAATATAAGCTGAAAAAGCAAAATTCATTTGTATCGATTTGTGGTAGCAGGCACTAATGTATTGGTAACGATGTCAACTGAAAATTAGTTGTTTTTTTATTAGCTGGACTCTTGTTTATAAAGCATTATTGTCAGTAAACTGCTAGTATTTGTATATTTGGCCGCAAACTTTCTCAGATTTTAATTAATAAGTCAATCAAAGAACAATTTATTGGTTTATCAATTCTAAAATAGCTTTGTTATTAAATGATTTTAATACTACTTTTCCCTGCTGATCTAGTAAAAAGTAAGACGGGTTTGAATAGGTATTTAACTGGTGTTGGTAGGCTTTAGTGGGATCCATCGATTTTAAATTTATGGCCACACGCTCCAATTGATTTTTCTCCAAAAATTCAATCCATTTGGTCTCATCAGTATCATTTAAAACGGTAATCCATCCTGTTTTTTTGAGGGGATACTTCTCTTTTACGTTTGCCATAAACTTACTAATTTCGGGCATCTTGTCGATACAATGTTGGCATGTTGGACTAAAAAAAGTGAGCAATGTAAAATCGTTTTTGGAATAGATCTCCTGAATCGTTACTGCTGTACTGTCTTTTCTTGCAAAGGTTACATCTGGAAATAGACTATTTAGTGGTACTTTTTTATTGGTTTCATATTCGTTACTAAATTTATTCATTTCGGCATCCGTAAAAACCTTGCACCTATTTTCTTTGATGTACTTTTCAAATAAGTGATTGTAGGCTTCTTCTAAATTATAGCGTTCAAAAAAGGAAATATTGGCCGCTAAATATTTGATAAAAATGACATAATTTTGCATTTTACAATCCAATCCACTTATTAATTTATCCACATGCTTTATGTAATTTTCATTGGAAATGGGCACCGTCGTTACAAACTTGTAGAGCAACTTATTGATATTAGGTAAAAAAGCCAACCGTTTTTCTGTTGGAGCTACTTCGTCAAAAAAAGCAGCATAAGCTAATTCTTGGGCTTTTACATCTGGCGGTTTTGGGGCATCTATTTTATTTTCAGCCCATAAATACAAATGAAGTGCGGTTTTCGGATACTTGTTTATCAATTCGTTTCGCAACAAAAGCCCTTCTGGTTTTGGTACTCTTTGATAGGCTAAAAAATCGATATTCAATTGGTTTTTAGTAACGGTCCACGTTTGTGTATTAGCAGATAAAATGACAACTTGAATTGTGCTTCCGCTATCAAGCGCTAACTCAATATAATTATTGGGATTTGACTTTAATCCCAATCGATATATAGCGCCCACGATTTTTTTGGATTGTTTAAAAACTACTTTTTGATTGCTGTTTTTAACAACGATACTGTCGGTTACCAACTTTTTTTTTGCGGTTCCATATTGCAAGGAAAGTTGAAGGGTTTCGTTCAAAATGTTTTGGGTATTGATTGTTATTTCATAACCCTGCAGTGTCCCGCTTTGATTACTTTGTTTTTTTTGAGCAAAGCATGATGAAATTACAAAAAAAAGGACCCCTATTTTTATACTATTTTTTATACTATCCATTATTTGCTTTGTTATTATCAACTAAATCATCTATAAATTTAATTGCGCTAGGGTAACACCTTTTTAATAAATTAATGGTGTTTATATGAGGCCGCTTCTTTTTCATTTTAAGGATCTGTAAATAAAAGTTTACAATATCCTCTTTATTAAAGTCTGGTTCTAACAAAACTTTTTTACTGAAAATATTATTGCTGTTTTTCATGCCCTAAAATTTATATTAAAAACTATTCAATGATAATAAACTCTGAACGTCGATTGATTTGATGTTCCTCATCTGAACAAATTATGCCATCTGCACACTGGTTTACCAGTTTTGATTCGCCATACCCATGTGCTGTTAATCGATCGGCTGCAATACCTTGACTGATTAACCATTCTCTTGTAGCGTCGGCTCTTTTTTGTGACAATTTTTGATTGTATACTGCAGCACTTCGACTATCGGTATGCGAACGCACATCAATTCGCATTTGAGGATACTCCTTCATGATATCAGCAATCTTTTGCAACTCAAGAGCAGCATCTGTTCGGATAAAATGCTTGTCTAAATCAAAATAAATGATCCGAATGCCTAATATTTTAGCCAAGTCCACCTCTGATAATTCCAACTCTCTTTTCTTAAGCTCGAATACCAAGTTTGTTTCTTTTGCTTTATAAGCAACAGGCCCTTCAAAGGTTTCAAAATCGGGATGGGTCACGGTAACAAAATATTTTTTGCCTTGCTCTAAATCGGGAAACGTTACTTTTCCGTCTTTTGCCGTTACTTGAGCCATTGGATTTTTGTCCTGGTCTAATAGGGTTACTTGAGCTTCAACCGGCGTATTGCTTTGCTCCTGTTGCACAGCAGCCACTACTTTAAACAATTTAGGAAGCTCTAATGATTTGAAGCTATAAATATCGTCTTTTCCCAAGTTATCTTCGGTACGATTAGAGGTAAAAAATCCATCTTGAAGTACGTCTTTGTATATCAATCCAAAATCATCTTGTGCTGAATTTATTGGAGCGCCAAGGGTTTTTACTTGTTTGTATTGGCTGTCTAAGTGTACATAATACAAATCCAATCCTCCTAATCCTGCTCGGGCATCAGAGGCAAAAATAAGCACGTTATCTTTAGTAATAAAGGGGAAGGTTTCTCTGCCTTCGGTGTTGATAGCATCCCCTAAATTCTCTGGAATACCATAGGTGTCGTTTTCTAATATTGCAACTTTGTAGATGTCCGACATGCCCTTTGAGCCGGGTTGATTGGATGAAAAAAACAATTCCTTTTCATCTGCAGATAGTGCAGGATGCGCACAACTGTAGTTGTCGTTATTAAATGGCAGTTCTTTTACGTTGCCCCATTTTTTGCCGTCATACGTTGCTTTGTATATTTTTAACAATACCGTGTTTAGGGTATCGGTTTTAGCGCTTGCTTTTAATTGGTTGTTTCGGGTGAAATACATCGTTTTACCGTCTTTGGTAAACACCGCCGATGATTCGTTATAAAACTTGTTGATTTGTCCGTTCAATCCTTTTGGAAGGGAAGTACTGTCTTTCGCTTGGCTGCCTTTTTTTGACAATTGGGTAACAAGGTATAAATTGGTATAGGATTCGCCCGTCCAATTGTGTTTGCTTACCAAGGCTTTCTGCGTAGCACGAGTGGAGCTAAAAACAATAGCACTATCGCCTAAAAACGCAGGAGAAAAATCGGAGTTAGCACTATTTATTCCAGCGTTCATTACTTTTGCGGTAGTAGGTGCTTTTTTGCTATTCTTCAAGTATTCTTTGTTGGCCGCATATACCTTCACGCGAGAATCATTTGGGTATTTTGTTCCCATTTGCACCATAACCTGATCGGCTTTGACATACTCTTGTTGGGTTTTTAACGTACTCACATATTTGCTGTACGTATTTGCTGATAAATCTTGTGTGAAAACATACAAGGAATCATACCAACGTTTGGCAGGTACAAAATCGGCTTTGTAGTAATATGCATTGGCCAAATTTTCCAACAACTCTTTTGATTTATAACCGTCTTTGGCTAAGTCCTCGTAGATTTTGATGGATTCGCTATATGCTAATTGATCGTATTTTTTTTGGGCCAAGTCCAACTTTGATTGTTGGGCTACTACTTGTGAAACTGAAGCCAATAAGGCTACTAAAATATAGGTTATTTGCTTTTTCATATGCTGTTTTAGAAAAATCGAGGTGATACTACTTGTTTCTTTCTGCTGAATTCATAACGCAAGAACAACTCATGGGATCCTGAATTATAATTGGCTAATTTGGTCACTTCACTGTCATAACCATAACCAATAAACCAGTTGTCGCTTACTTGAAACCCTGCTAACATGCTCATAGCAGCATCCCATCGATAGGCTGCTCCCAAGGTGATTTTCTCGTTAAATAAAAAGTTGGCCGAAAAATCCAATTGCAACGGTGCACCTTCTACCATTTTGGCTAAAAAGGCCGGTTTGAATTGCACCGATGGATGAATATCAAACACCCTACCGGCTATGAAATGATAATGCATGCGCTCATAAGGAACCGAAGAGGCGTTATACTGTGCCTGATTTTTATCAAAGTGCTGTGTCTCTATCATGTTTGGAACAGACAATCCAAAATAGGTGTCTTCGGAATACCAGTAAAGTCCTACACCAAAATTTGGTGAAAAACGGTTGTCAATATTGTATTGCGCCATAACATCCCCAGGATTGTAGATATTCAACTTGGTGAAATCTACATTCAACAAATGCGCCGTAGCGCGAAAACCAAAGGCCAACTTATAGCTATCTGATGTGTTGATCGTATATGAAAAATCGGCCGAAATAGTGCTTTCCTCTGAAGGACCAATTACATCATTCATCACCGTTAATCCCATACCTACATTAGAATCTCTAAAAGGGGCATGCAGTGCAAAGGTATTGGTAGTAGGAGCGCCTTCAAGACCTACCCATTGTGTTCTGTGCAATCCAAACACGCTCAAGGTGCCTCGCGAACCTGCATAGGCCGGGTTGATGTTCATCGTATTATACATGTAATTGGTATATTGTGCATCTTGCTGTGCTTGCAACATACCTATTGCAAAAAAACTTAAAATAATACTCGCTAAAACTTTTTTCATCGTATCGTTGTTTTTGAAAAGGGTGAAGAAAATATCCACCCTCTTTTAGTCTATTCTTATTTGTTCAGATATAAATATCCTACGCGTTGTTTCCAAACACCTTGTGCATTTTTGTACTTGATGATGTACCAATACGTACCAACGGGTAACTCCGAATCTTGATTTACCGTTGCTCTTCCCTCAGAGATACCTCTAAAGTAGTTTTGGTTTTGACCATACCCTTTAACACCAAATACTTGAACACCCCAACGGTTGTAAATCTCAACCGAATTCTCTGGATAACGCTCAATGTTTCGTATCACAAAAACATCATTGTCGCCATCACCATTTGGAGTAACCAAATTGAAAATCTCTAAGTCATCATCCGATGGCATGTGGTTGTTTGGCTCCAAATAATCTGGTATACCATTGCCGTTTGGATCAAATGGTTCGTTTGGATTTGGCCCAATTTCTTCACCATTACTTAAACCGTCTCCATCACAATCTCCCTCTAAAAACGCTTGACTTAAAGGAAGTGTAACATTTGCCATATTTGCCTCACACGGATTCGTTGGATCGGTGTTGTCGTCTACTTCCGTACCGTCTAAAACCCCATCTCCGTCTGTATCTGCATTCAATGGATTAGTACCAATAGTTATCTCTTCAGCGTTGGTTAAACCGTCGTTGTCACAATCTAAATTGTTCCAACTTGCTGCTTGAGGTAACGTAATGCTATCCAATTCAAAATCACATGGATCTGTTGAATCTGTTCCGTCAATAAATTCCTGAGCATCTGAAACACCATCGCCATCGGAATCAATATCTAAATAGTTAGGAATACCATCACCATCGGTATCGTCATTTCTTGGATCACCATCAACATTAACATCTTCATCGATTGTATCGATTCCATCGCCATCATCATCAACATCATAAGGATCAACATTACCATCCGAATCTGTATCATTTGGTGTAACTCCTCCATTTGCGTTAACTGGAATTCCATTTGAGCCAATAGGTCCATCAACTTCTCCATCATTATTTGCATCCGTACCGCCTGCTTCGATCACATCCATTACTCCGTCATTATCAGAGTCCAAATCAAGATAATTAGGAATACCATCGCCATCCGTATCACATAATGGAACTGCTGGAGAACATACTGAATTTTCATAACTATCTAAAATGCCATCATTATCAGAATCTAAATCCAAATAGTTAGGTGTACCATCGCCATCCGTATCGGTTGGCGTACATGGTGCTGTGCCTGTACATCCGCTATCCTCTACTGCATCTGGAATACCGTCACCATCACTGTCTGCATCCAAGTAGTTTGGAATACCGTCACCATCCGTGTCAACTGGTGTTGCTCCGTTTGGTCCTTTTTCAATCGTATCTGGTATACCATCACCGTCTGAATCTACATCTAAGTAGTTAGGGATACCATCGCCATCCGTATCGGTTGGTGTACATGGAGCTGTTCCTGTACATCCATTATCTTCAACTGCATCTGGAATACCATCACCGTCGCTATCAGCGTCTAAGTAATCTGGTGTTCCATCGCCATCCGTGTCAACTGGTGTTGCTCCGTTTGGTCCTTTTTCAATCGTATCTGGAATACCATCGCCATCACTGTCTGCATCCAAGTAATTTGGAATACCGTCACCGTCCGTATCGGTTGGCGTACATGGAGCTGTTCCAGTACATCCTGCGTCTTCCACTGAATCTGGAATACCATCACCGTCGCTATCAGCGTCTAAGTAATCTGGTGTTCCATCGCCATCCGTATCAACTGGTGTTGCTCCGTTTGGTCCTTTTTCAATCGTATCTGGAATACCGTCTCCATCACTGTCTGCATCCAAGTAATTTGGAATACCGTCACCATCCGTATCGGTTGGCGTACATGGTGCTGTGCCTGTACATCCGCTGTCTTCAACTGAATCTGGAATACCGTCACCGTCGCTATCAGCGTCTAAGTAATCTGGTGTTCCATCGCCATCCGTGTCAACTGGTGTTGCTCCGTTTGGTCCTTTTTCAATCGTATCTGGA
>NZ_JBILKB010000135.1:0-3066 GCF_044376915.1 Flavobacterium sp. | reverse complement strand
ACGGTACCAAACCTGTAATGAATCTTTTTTAGGAAATTGAGTAACAATGGTTGGTACAATTTGTTCTTTATTTTTTAAGGTAATGCTGGGTCTATTTTCTTTTAGTTTTAAATTCCCTTCATAAGCCATAAGTAAACGATTTCCTGACGCTAGTGCAGGTTTGAATGCTTTAAACGGCAAATTCTCTTTGAATAATTCTAATTCGAATACGGTATCATTTGGCACCGAAATGAATTGTTTCAAAAAACCAATTTTATCTTTTTTTGAATCGAATTTATTGTTGGAATTGTAATCCTTCATGGCGACCAAAAGGTATTTTCCAGCTTTCAGATTTTCCAAACGAAATATCTTTAAACTGTCTAAGGTATTGGTAACGTAACGCGGCGTTTGTTTGTACACAATTGAGTCGTTGTAATTGGCGTTCACATCATACAACATTACCGAAACAAAGGACTCTACTTCTTTGAAGTAAGCGTCTTTTACTTTGCCACTAATAGCGAGAGAGTCGATCGTTTTTCCAGTAGAAAAAACATATTTAAATTGGTTCAAGGCATTTCCCTCGTTGTTATCTGTAATTCCTTGACCAAAGTTAAAACTGTAAGTTGTATTCTCTTCTAAGGTGTCTTTGATTGCGATAGTAATAATTTTACTTGGAGTACTTGGGATAATTAGGGGCTCATTTTTCATAGGTGGCGAAATAATAAGCTGCTTTTTCAAGTCCTTTAACTTGATGAATTCATCAAAAGCCAATTTAATAGTGTTGCCTTTAAAATCAGTACTAAAGTTTTTAGGAAAGCTGGCTTTCAATACTGGAGCGATAGTGTCTTTTGCGCCGCCAGTTATGTTGCCTCTTTTGGCACAACTAACGAAGAGGAGCAGCAATAAAGCAGTAGCGTATTTTAAAATGGTTTTGCCCATAACGAATTGAAAATTTGATGCCACAAAATAACAACTATATTTAATGGAATGGAAACTTTTTGTCGAAATATTCTGAGATGGGAATTGTAGAATTTACTTAAAATTCAGTATTTTTAAACTTTAATTGAATCCCATGAGAAAAATAGAACATATTGGAATTGCAGTACAGGATTTAGACGTTTCCAATGCACTTTTCGAAAAATTATTTGGCGCTCCAGCCTACAAATCTGAAGAGGTAGCAAGCGAAGGGGTAACCACCTCATTTTTTATGAATGGCCCAAACAAAATCGAATTGTTAGCAGCGACTACTCCCGATAGTCCGATAGCGAAGTTTATCGAGAAAAAAGGCGAAGGAATCCATCACATTGCTTTTGATGTGGAAGATATTGTATCCGAAATTGTCCGACTGCAAAAAGAAGGTTTTGTGGTGTTGAACGAAACGCCTAAGAAAGGCGCCGACAATAAACTAGTTGCGTTCTTGCACCCTAAAAGCACCAATGGTGTTTTGATTGAATTGTGCCAAGAGATTCGCTAATAGTATCCTCAGAATCAAGTGGTTTCTTTTTTGGAATTTCAGAAACGACTAGTTTTTTTAAAACTGCTTTAAAAATAGTTGCGGCAAATTAAAAATAGTAGTAATATTGCACACTCTAAACCGGTCCTATAGCTCAGTTGGTTAGAGCACCTGACTCATAATCAGGTGGTCCCTGGTTCGAGCCCAGGTGGGACCACAAAAAAGCCTTTCAAGAAATTGAGAGGCTTTTTTTATTTTCACCAACGGATTGAAATACGTTGTACGTTATGTGTCGTTGCCTGAGGCTCTCGAAGGCAACGCGCAAGAGCCATAGGCTCGATTTATTTTGGAACCTGAAACATCCCGACGCTTCGGGACAGGTTGCCAAAAGTTCTTTTCGGTCGAAATTACGTTATCGAATCCTATTTAAATTTTCAGTTGAATCTAAAGTGTATTTAAAAAATCAATTAATTCAATTAGATTAGATTCTTGACTAAATGATATTTTTTTGTCAGTTAAAAACGATTCGATTGATACTTGATTGTTTGGGAAAAGTTTTAAAAGTTCTGATTTCTTTTTTGGAAATTCTGTTAGGCCATCTGGCATTGAAATATAATACTTGCTTTTATCAATAACATATGAAGCAGGTTTTTCTTTACCATAAGTCGAATTAGGAATATATTCGGGTACAAATTTCACTTTTTCTTTTTTGTATAAAATATATTTTGGATCATTTAATTTATTCAAAATCATCAAATAACCACCCTTTTTCTCTTTACTATAATTTTCAAAATATTTATAAGAGTTATTGCCTAGCGTAATTATACATTTATCATTTTTTTCCACATAATATAATTTATCATCTTGCATGAATTCCATTTCCTCTTTAAAAACGTTATATCGAATTGGAGGTGTGGATTCTGACAAACAAGAAAACACAGAAGGTGAAAACTCTTTAATTATATATTGGGAACCTTCAATATTATTTGCAGCTTCATTAGATGGATTTGCATTTAAAAATATTAAATTCGAACTTTTAATCTCAAATGTAGCGTTTTGACTCCATAGACTGAATGAAAAAAGCAATACAAACAAAAACATAAATTTATTATACATAGTAGCGTTATTTAATATAAATGAAATCAAATTTACAAATTTAGAATTTAGGATCCATGTATTTTAAATCCGATTCTCGAATAAACGACTTACATACTTTCCAATCACATCAAATTCTAAATTAATAACAGTGCCAATTTTAAATTCGTTGAAATTAGTGTGTTCATAGGTATACGGAATAATGGCCACGCTAAATTGATTTGGTTTGGAATTAACTACCGTTAAACTCACTCCGTTTACGGTAATAGACCCTTTTTCAATAGTAATATTGTTCGCCGCTGGGTCGTATTCAAAAGTGTAGTGCCAACTTCCGCCAGCTTCTTCAATAGCAATACAAGTGCCAATTTGGTCCACATGTCCTTGCACAATATGGCCGTCCAAACGATCGCCCAATTTCATGGCGCGTTCTAAATTAACGGCATCGCCCACTTTCCAGTGTGCTAAATTGGTTTTGTTTATCGTTTCGGCAATAGCAGTAACGGTATAGGTATTGTCTTTAATGGCAACTACGGTCAAAC
>NZ_JBILKB010000134.1:0-3099 GCF_044376915.1 Flavobacterium sp. | reverse complement strand
AACAACCATCCTGCAAGCTGCTCGTATGATTGGAGGAGAAAGTGTTCCGCCAGCCATGTGTTATTATTCAAAACTAAAAGGGAGTGGCGGTAAATGTCGTTGTTGTTTAGTTGAAGTATCAAAAGGGAGCGAAGCTGATCCAAGACCAATGCCGAAACTAGTAGCCTCTTGTGTTACGGGTTGTATGGACGGAATGGAAGTGAATAGCAAAAACTCCGATAGAGTTACAGAAGCTAGAAAATCGGTTACCGAATTTTTATTGATCAATCACCCGTTAGATTGTCCTGTTTGTGATCAAGCTGGCGAATGTGATTTGCAAAATTTAAGCTTTGAACACGGAAAATCACAAACCCGTTACATCGAAGAAAAAAGAACTTTTGAACCTGAAGATATTGGTCCGAACATTCAATTACACATGAACCGTTGTATTTTATGCCAACGTTGTGTACAAGTAGCCGATCAATTGACCGAAAATCGCGTTCATGGAGTTATGGATCGTGGAGATCATGCTAATATTTCTACCTGTATTTCAAAAGCGATCGACAATGAATTTTCAGGAAATATGATTGATGTTTGTCCAGTAGGAGCCTTAACCGATAAAACCTTCCGTTTCAAATCGAGAGTATGGTTCAATAAGCCCTATAATGCGCACAGAGAATGTACTAGCTGTTGTGGTAAAACAACCGTTTGGATGTTTGGTAACGAAATTCAAAGAGTTACTGGTCGTAAAGACGAGTACCATGAAGTAGAAGAATTTATTTGTAACAGTTGTCGTTTTGACCATAAAAACGTGGAAGATTGGGTAATTGAAGGTCCGAGAAAATTTGAAAAAGATTCGGTGATCAATCAAAACAACTACACCCGTGATATGGAAAAAGTAGTGATTGAAACAGAGGAACATATTTTAAAAGGCAGAACTATTGATCGAAAAAAAATCAGTATGTCCGACATCGATTACACTGAAAAAATTGATGGTAACTTAATTAGTGATAAAAAATAATGGATAGTGCTTTTATCATAGAAAAAAGCGTTGTAATTGTAACCGTTTTTGCAATTACAATGATTATGGCAATGTATTCAACCTATGCAGAACGCAAAGTAGCCGCCTTTTTACAAGATCGTATTGGTCCAAATCGTGCCGGAAAATTTGGTTTATTACAACCTCTTGCCGACGGATTAAAGTTGTTTTCAAAAGAAGAATTTTTCCCAAATACTCCCAACCGATTTTTATTCATCGTAGGCCCGGCTATTGCCATGAGTACGGCATTAATGACCAGCGCAGTAATTCCTTGGGGCGATCGTTTGCATATCTTTGGTAGAGATGTTATTTTACAAGCTACCGATATTGACGTTTCCTTACTTTATATTTTTGGAGTAGTTTCTGTTGGTGTATACGGAATTATGATTGGGGGATGGGCTTCAAATAACAAGTTCTCGTTGATGGGAGCCGTTCGTGCAGCTTCTCAAATGGTTTCGTATGAAATTGCCATGGGATTATCAATGATTGCCTTATTGATGATGACCGGAACTTTGAGTTTAAAAGAAATTTCGTTGCAACAAAGCGGAATGGATTGGAATGTATTTTACCAACCGGTTTCGTTTTTAATCTTTTTAATTTGTGCTTTTGCCGAATTAAACCGAACGCCTTTTGACCTTGCCGAATGTGAAAGTGAATTGATTGGAGGGTATCATACCGAATATTCTTCCATGAAAATGGGCTTTTATTTATTTGCTGAATATGCAAATATGTTCATATCATCTGCCATTTTATCGGTATTGTTTTTTGGAGGATACAATTATCCAGGCATGCAATGGATGGTTGATAATGTAGGGGTTAATGTGGCAAATATCTTAGGAATATTTGCCTTATTTATCAAAATATGTGGGTTCATCTTTTTCATCATGTGGGTGCGATGGACAATCCCTCGTTTTAGATACGATCAATTAATGAACTTAGGTTGGAGAATCTTAATTCCGCTTTCGATAGTAAATATTATCATCACTGGAATTTGCATTTTAGCTTTTAAATAAAAGATAGTATGTCAACAGCAATACAAAACATATCCCTATCGGGAAGAAAAAAAGAAGTCTCTCACAAAGAAATGACTTTTTGGGAACGCTTATACTTAGTAGCCATTGTAAAAGGTTTGATCATTACCATCAAACACTTGTTTCGTAAAAAAGTAACCGTACAATATCCTGAACAAGTAAGAGAGTTTAGTCCGGTGTATAGAGGACAACACATGTTAAAACGCGACGAACAAGGTAGAGAAAACTGTACGGCTTGTGGCTTGTGTGCATTATCTTGTCCTGCAGAAGCGATTACGATGAAAGCTGCCGAGCGTAAAAAAGGGGAAGAACACTTGTACCGTGAAGAAAAATATGCAGAAATTTACGAAATCAACATGTTGCGTTGTATTTTTTGTGGTTTATGCGAAGAAGCTTGTCCAAAAGACGCTGTCTATTTAACACTTTCAAAAGAGTTAGTGCCTGCTAGTTATGATCGTGAAGACTTCATTTTTGGAAAAGATAAATTAGTAATGCCTTTAGAAATGGCAATGAAAAA
This sequence comes from Flavobacterium sp., assembly GCF_044376915.1. Taxonomy (GTDB): domain Bacteria; phylum Bacteroidota; class Bacteroidia; order Flavobacteriales; family Flavobacteriaceae; genus Flavobacterium. Next base: position 533 of record NZ_JBILKB010000134.1, on the reverse strand, counting down.
TGCTCAACTTAACAACGCAAACTAAATGTCAACTATAGTAATCATATTTTATTTTTTAGCGGCTATTACTTTGGCCACCGCGTTTTTGACTATTTACAGCAGAAACCCAATCCACAGTGCAATCTATTTGGTGTTGTGCTTTTTTTCAATTGCAGGTCACTACTTATTATTTAACGCACAATTTCTAGCCCTGGTTCATATTATTGTGTACTCGGGAGCCATTATGGTTTTGTTTTTATTCACCATCATGTTGATGAATTTAAACAAAGAAGACGAAGTGCACAAACCTCGTATTACTAGAATCGGTGCCTTGGTGGTTTTTCTTATCATGAGTATTGTTTTCATTACGATTTTTATCAATTCGAAAACCATCATGACGGGTTATGACACCAGCGGTGAAGATTTTCAGTCCATCAAAGTATTAGGAAAAGTATTGTTAAACGAATACATGTTCCCGTTTGAATTCATCTCTATTTTGTTATTAGTTGCTATGATAGGAACGGTATTATTGACTAAAAAAGAAAAAAACAATG
>NZ_JBILKB010000133.1:0-3120 GCF_044376915.1 Flavobacterium sp. | reverse complement strand
GCCTATTATTATTAAGGGAATACTCAGCCATTGTCCGGTAGAAAGGGCATTGAAAATTGGGTATTCTTCAAAACCACCCTGACTCTCTTTTACAAATTCAACGACAAATCGAATCGACCAAAGTAAGATCAAGAACAAACCAAACAAATACCCTGCTTTATTTCTCGCTTCTGTTTTCCAATATAAAAACATCAAAATAAAGAAGACAAAAACATAACAAATGGCTTCATATAATTGTGCGGGATGTTTTGGAGCAACATTGGCCAATAAAGTTGCAAATTGCGGTTGGGTGGCAATGGCTTGATAAGCTTCCTGAGCCGAAGTAGTTTGAGTGAGTTGCATCGCTTCTCTTGCGCCATACTCATCGCGTAAAAATCGAATCCCCAAAGCGTTATCTGTTTTGATACCTACAATCTCAGAATTGAAAAAATTACCCAAACGAATAAAAATTGCACCCAATGAAACCGGAATAACAATTCGGTCTAATATCCATAAAAACGAACGTTTGATGACGCGTTTTTGAATGTAAAACATAGTAAGTATTATAGCAATAGCCGCACCATGACTGGCTAAACCAGCAAAACCGGTGAAATGAATCGAAGGTTGGGTACTGATGGGTAATAATACACTCCAAGGATCTTCATTAAATAATTCAGGTTGGTAAAAAATCACATGGCCCAATCGAGCACCAAGCATAGTTGCTATTAAAGTGTAAATAAATAATTTGTCCAGTGATTCAACCGATTCTTCTTCTCTTGTAAAAATAGGTTTCATGATGTACCAACCCAATCCAAAGGCCAAAACCCATGAAAGGCTATAAAAACGAAGCATGAAAAAACCTAAATCAATTCCTTCTGAAGGATTCCAAAGGATATGTAGTGCCTGTATCATATTTTTTGATTCTGATTAAAGCGTAAAAATAAATATTATTATTGGGAATCGTGTTAAAATTCTAATAAGAAATTTTTTCAAATCCAAAATCAATTTCAAGTTCGAATTTTAAAATTCTAATTTTTAACCTATAAACTCAAGGTACCGGATCATAACCACTTTTTCCCCACGGATTGCAACTAAAAATGCGCTTAATGGCAAGCCAAGTCCCTTTTAAAAGCCCGTGTTTTTCTAGTGCCTGCAATGCATAGTTGGAACAGCTGGGTTCAAATCGGCAAGCTGCCGGTGTTACCGGAGAAATGACTACTTGGTAAAATCGAACAATACCAACCAAGGGTAAAATCAAGACTTTTTTTAGGCCATTTGTATTTGAAGACGTATGATTGCTACACATGAATTTTTTGTTACTACACAAAAATAGTATTTTAAAAGCTCGTTTTATAATTTACAATCAAAAAGATACAAAACATGATTTTTATCAGTTTTTATATCAATTATTGAGCATACATTTGGTGTAGATCTAAGTTGATATACTTTGTGATTAACTACTCCATTATCATTTAGATTTTAATAAATATTCTAATAAAGATTAGAGTATTGGTTAGTTTAAATAGTTTTAAGAGCTGTCACTGACAGCTCTTTTTTTGCTATTATGCTTAAGTAGTAAAAGTAGTACCTTCTTTACCGTCTTTTAATTGTATACCAAGAGCTAGTAATTTATCTCTAATTTCGTCTGATAACGCAAAATTTTTGTTAGCTCTCGCTTGATTTCGCATTTCGATCAACATTTCTACAACCCCTTTAAGTTTTTCGGTACTGTTTGAGTTGCCACTTATATCAGGGTTTGTCATTCCTAATACATCAAAAATGAAATGAGAAAGGGTCGTTGATAAGTCTTGCAGGTCTTCTGCCGTTATCGTAGCACTACCATCGTTGACCACATTAATAAATCGAGCTCCCTCAAATAATTGCGCAATTAATATGGGCGTATTAAAATCGTCGTTCATGGCATCATAACAACTTTGCTTCCACGAAGCAATTGCTATGGTTGATGTTGTGCTTGTTTTTAAATTCCCTAATAATTTATAGGCTTCCATTAATCGATTGTATCCTTTTTCACTGGCTACCATTGCATCATTAGAAATGTCTAATACACTTCGGTAATGGGCTTGTAAAAAACAAAAACGCACGATATTAGGTTCGAATGACTTTTCAAAAAAACTATTTTCTCCCGAAAGGAGTTCCATAGGTAAGATATAATTTCCTGTTGACTTACTCATGCGCAATCCGTTCATGGTAAGCATATTGGTATGCATCCAAAAATTCACAGGCGAATGGCCGTTGCAAGCTGTTCCTTGAGCTACTTCACACTCGTGGTGTGGGAATTTTAAATCCATTCCGCCACCGTGAATATCAAAGGTTTCTCCTAAATATTTGGTGCTCATGGCGGTACATTCTAAATGCCAACCTGGAAATCCTTCGCCCCAAGGCGAATTCCAACGCATAATGTGTGCCGGAGAAGCATTTTTCCACAAGGCAAAATCTTGCGGGTTTTTCTTTTCTGTTTGTCCGTCTAAATCACGGGTATTGGCAAATAATTCGTCGATGTTTCGGTTGCTTAAAGCACCATAATTCAATCCTTTTGCATTGTATGCAAAAACATCAAAATACACCGAGCCATTACTTTCATAAGCAAAACCTAATTCGATAAGTTTTTGGGTCAATTCAATTTGTTCCAAAATATGTCCCGTAGCTGTAGGTTCAATAGTAGGTGGTAAAAAATTAAACGCATCCAATACTTTATGAAAATCTACAGTATATTTTTGGACAATCTCCATAGGTTCTAGTTTTTCTAGACGGGATTGTTTTACAAAGCGGTCGTTGGCCACATCGCCATCATCCGTTAAATGTCCAGCATCGGTGATGTTACGCACATAGCGTACTTTGTAATCAAGGTGAAGTAAATACCGGTAAATCACATCAAAACTCATAAAGGTTCTAATGTTACCCAAATGCACATTACTGTAAACCGTTGGCCCACAAACATACATACCAATATTTCCGAGATGAATCGGTGTAAAGGTGTCTTTTTCACCCGTGAGAGTATTGTATATTTTTAAGGCTTGGTTTTTATATAATTCCATGATTTTCAGCTTAAAACTGGGTATCTAACTTAATATAATCTAAAAATTCTCTTTTTACTTTGTCCTCTTTGAATTTGCCTCCAAA
>NZ_JBILKB010000132.1:0-3124 GCF_044376915.1 Flavobacterium sp. | reverse complement strand
CAGTCCATCAAAGTATTAGGAAAAGTATTGTTAAACGAATACATGTTCCCGTTTGAATTCATCTCTATTTTGTTATTAGTTGCTATGATAGGAACGGTATTATTGACTAAAAAAGAAAAAAACAATGAGTAATATATTAAATCAAATCGGTATTGAAAATTATATTTTCTTATCGGTACTTCTTTTTTGCATCGGTGTTTTTGGGGTGTTATACCGCCGAAATGCGATTATTGTATTTATGTCTATCGAAATTATGTTGAATGCTGTAAACTTATTGTTTGTTGCGTTTTCAACCTATCATCAAGATGCCGAAGGACAGGTTTTTGTGTTTTTCTCTATGGCTGTAGCTGCTGCAGAAGTAGCGGTAGGATTGGCTATTCTGGTTTCGGTATACCGTAATCTAGGCTCAATCGACATTGATAATTTAAAAAATTTAAAAGGATAATCTTAACATGGACACAAATTTAGCTTTACTATTACTTTTATCTCCATTTGTTGGGTTTCTTTTCAATATATTCTTTGGAAATAAAATAAGCAAAGGAATCGCAGGCGTTGTGGGAACATTAACAGTTGTTTTTTCTTTTTTACTAACACTTTGTTTTTTTACACAACTCCTTCAAACAGGAAAAGCCATTGAAATTTCATTGTTTGATTGGATTTCAATTGGGAAATTAAACATTGATTTCGGAATTGTTTTGGATCAATTATCCTTGCTGTGGTTGCTATTTGTAACCGGTATCGGATCGTTAATTCACCTGTATTCGATCAGTTACATGCATGATGACGAGAACATGCCTAAATTTTTCGCCTATTTAAATCTATTCGTATTCTTTATGATTACGTTAGTCATCGGAAACAACTTATTAGTAATGTTCATCGGATGGGAAGGCGTTGGACTGTGTTCGTATCTATTGATCGGATTTTGGTATAAAAATCAATCCTATAATGATGCCGCTAAAAAAGCATTTATCATGAACCGAATTGGTGACTTAGGCTTTTTAATTGGAATCTTTATTTTAGCTTCTCAATTTGCTACCTTAAATTATTCCGAAATACAAAACGCAATAGCTGCGGGTCAAGTAAACACAACTGCTTTAGGTATTGCAGCCTTATGTTTATTCATTGGAGCAACCGGTAAATCGGCACAATTGCCATTGTATACTTGGTTACCCGATGCGATGGCAGGACCAACACCCGTTTCGGCATTAATTCACGCAGCAACAATGGTAACAGCGGGTATTTTCATGATCACTCGAATGAATTTCTTATTTGATTTAACGCCTGAAATTCAAAATATAATTGCCATTGTAGGTGCTATTACGGCATTGGTAGCGGCTTCAATCGGATTACTACAAAATGACATCAAAAAAGTATTGGCCTACTCTACTGTTTCGCAACTGGGGTTAATGTTTTTAGCTTTAGGAATGGGCGCTTATACGGTAGCCGTTTTCCACGTAATTACGCACGCTTTCTTTAAAGCTTGTTTGTTCTTGGGTTCGGGATCTGTAATTCATGCCTTACATGGCGAACAAGACATGCGCAAAATGGGTGGTTTACGCAAAGTAATGCCCGTCACTTTTTGGACGATGATGATTTCAACCTTGGCCATTGCCGGAATATTTCCATTTGCTGGATTTTGGTCGAAAGACGAAATTTTATTAACCGCATTCGAACACAACAAAGTATTGTGGATTGTGGCTTCAATTGCATCTATCATGACCGCTTTCTATATGTTTAGATTGATGTACTTAACCTTCTTTAGAACATTTAGAGGTACCGAAGAACAAAAACATCATTTACACGAAAGTCCGAAATTAATCACAATTCCATTGGTAATTTTAGCGGTTTTAGCGGCTATCGGTGGAGCAATTAATTTACCTGGTAGCTTTTGGTTAAACCATTATTTAGAACCTATTTTGGCAACTAAACATCACGCACATGCGCTTGGCGCTCATGAATTTATGTTGATGGGGGTTGCTTTGGCTGGAGCAGTTGTTGGAATACTTTGGGCTTATGGTAAATACTTAAAACAAGGATTTGTACCGAAAGAAGATGAGGCAATTGAAGGATTCAACAAAGTCATCTATAACAAATATTATGTAGACGAGATTTATACTGCTTTACTTGTAAGACCAATAAATGCAATTTCAAATTTCAGTAGAGAAACAGTAGAGCCACAACTTTCCAAATTGGTATTCAGTTTTGGATCGGCTGCAAACGCTTTGGGATCGCAAGGGAAAAAAGTGCATAACGGGAACATAGGATTGTATCTGTTTATGTTTGTTCTCGGAATTTGTGCCCTAATTATTTATTTATTTATTGCTCAATAATTTTATAACAATGGATGTATCTATATTATTACTTTCTCTATTAATCGGTGCACTAGTTACCTATTTTTCTGGAGACAAATTGGCTTCAACAGTGGCTTTACTTTTTAGTTTAGGCGCTTTAGTGATTTCTTTGAATATACTCTATTTATTTACAAATGGGAGCAATGTAGGCATTTTGCATGGATGGATAACCTTGCCTAAAGTAAGTGTTGCATTGTATGCAGATGGATTGTCATTATCCATGGTGTTATTAACTACAATTTTAACCCCATTGATTATATTTTCTTCATTTGGAACCACGGTAACAAATGCTAAAAATTTCTATGCTTTGATATTGTTTATGGCCTTTGCAATGATTGGAACATTCTTGGCGGCAGATGGATTACTCTATTATGTGTTCTGGGAATTAGCCTTAATCCCAATTTATTTTATTGCCTTAATTTGGGGAAATGGCGATGCAGAAAAACGTAAAAAAGCCGTTCTAAAATTTTTCATATACACATTAGCAGGTTCGCTATTTATGTTGGTGGCATTTGCTTATTTATATACCAAAGCAGGTAGTTTTTTACTACAAGATTTATACAATCTAAATTTATCGACTCAAGAGCAGTTTTGGATTTTCTTTGCGTTCTTTTTAGCGTACGCGATTAAAATTCCAATCATTCCGTTTCATACGTGGCAAGCAAAGGTATACCAAAAAGCGCCAACTGTGGGAACCATGTTGTTATCAGGAATCATGCTTAAAATGGGATTGTACAGCATTATTCGTTGGCAATTACCCATTGCGCCTCAAG
>NZ_JBILKB010000072.1:0-9753 GCF_044376915.1 Flavobacterium sp. | reverse complement strand
TCAATCATTTAAGTAGACAAAAAGGACACAGAAAAGCGATGTTAGCAAATATGGCTTGTTCTTTAATCGAACATAAACGTATCAATACAACTGTTGCTAAAGCAAAAGCTTTAAAACAATTTGTTGAACCATTAGTTACAAAATCAAAAGAAGATACTACTCACAATCGTCGTACTGTTTTCTCTTACTTAAGAGATAAATATGCGGTTACTGAATTGTTCAGAGAAGTTGCTGCTAAAGTAGGTGACCGTCCAGGAGGATACACTCGTATCATCAAGTTAGGTAATCGTTTAGGAGATAACGCTGACATGGCGATGATCGAATTGGTAGATTTCAATACGATTTATAACGGTGGTAAAAAAGAAGTGAAGAAAACAACACGTCGTGGTAAAGCTAAAAAGGCAGAAGGTACTCCTGAAGCTCCAGCAGCCGACACTACTGTTGCTGATCAAACAGAAGCTACTTCTTCAACAGCTGAAGCTACAGAATAATCATGAAACCATTCATGTAAAAATAATAAGGATAGACTTTTTTAAGTTTATCCTTTTTTTTTGGTTTTACGCATCAAACAGTTGAAAAAAACAACTTTTATAACTAAATTTGCAAACACAACTACACTACACAATGAAATACAACAATCGCGCAAAAGCCGTTTTATTGTTAAAAGACGGAACTGTTTTTCACGGAAAATCTATCGGTATTGAAGGAGTAACTTTTGGAGAAGTTGCTTTCAATACTGGCACTACAGGATATCAAGAAATTTTTACCGATCCTTCTTATTTTGGACAAATCATGGTTACTACCAATGCGCATATTGGAAACTATGGCGTCAACGAAAAAGAAGTCGAGTCGGATTCGGTGAAAATCTCAGGTTTGGTTTGTAAAAACTTTAGTTTTAATTATTCACGTGTGGATGCTTCTGAAAGTTTGTTTGACTATTTGAGCAAGCAAAATCTTATCGTTATTTCAGATGTAGATACCCGAGCTTTGGTGAGCTACATTCGTGATAATGGCGCTATGAACGCTGTTATTTGTACCGATGGAACACCAATAGAAGTTTTGAAAGAAAAATTGGACCAAGTTCCGGATATGAACGGTTTAGAATTGGCTTCAAAAGTTTCAACTACTGAGCCGTATTTCTTTGGAGATGAATCGGCTACCTATAAAATCTCTGCATTGGATTTAGGAATCAAAACTAATATTCTACGAAATTTAGCAAAACGTGATTGTTACATCAAAGTATTTCCTTACAATGCTTCTTTTGAAGCGATGAAAGCATTTAATCCAGATGGTTATTTCTTATCCAATGGACCTGGTGATCCAGAACCTTTAGTTTCAGCTCAAGAAGTAGCCAAGCAAATATTAAACGAGAATAAACCACTGTTCGGCATTTGCTTAGGACACCAAATCATTGGTTTGGCCAATGGAATTTCGACCTATAAAATGTTCAACGGACACCGAGGGATCAATCATCCCGTTAAAAATGTGATTACCGGAAAAGGTGAAATCACTTCTCAAAATCATGGATTTGCTATTGTGCGTGAAGCGCTAGACAATCATCCCGATTTTGAATTGACACACGAACATTTAAATGATGGCACTGTGGCAGGGATGCGTATGAAATCTAAAAACTGTTTTTCAGTGCAATACCATCCAGAAGCTAGTCCAGGACCTCATGATTCTAGCTATTTATTTGATCAATTTATCGAAAATATAAAATCTGCAAGTAACTAAAACGTTATCGTTTATAAGTTTTTTGATTTTCAGAATATAGTTCAATTTTAAGCTTTAAATTTGTTATTATTCTTAAAATACTAACTAAAAAAATACAAAATGAGTATTATCATAAAAGTACACGCAAGACAAATTTTAGATTCTCGTGGTAATCCAACAGTTGAAGTTGACGTAATTACCGAGAATGGCATATTAGGACGTGCAGCTGTTCCAAGTGGCGCTTCTACAGGTGAGCATGAAGCGGTTGAACTCCGTGATGGTGGTAAATCATACATGGGTAAAGGTGTTTTGAAAGCGGTTGAAAATGTAAATACTAAAATCGCTGAAGCGGTAGTAGGCATGTCGGTTTTTGAACAAAATCTTATCGATCGTATCATGATTGATTTAGACGGTACAGCTAATAAATCAAATTTGGGTGCTAATGCTATTCTAGGGGTGTCGCTTGCAGTTGCAAAAGCTGCCGCTAACGAATTAGGAATGCCGTTGTACCGTTATGTGGGAGGTGTTTCAGCAAATACGTTACCCGTTCCAATGATGAATATTATTAATGGTGGTTCTCATTCTGATGCGCCGATCGCTTTTCAAGAATTCATGATCATGCCGGTTAAAGCAAAAAATTTCACGCACGCCATGCAAATGGGTACCGAAATTTTTCACAACCTTAAAAAAGTATTACACGATAGAAATTTATCCACTGCTGTAGGTGATGAAGGTGGATTTGCTCCCAATTTAGCGGGTGGAACAGAAGATGCTTTGGATTCCATCAAATTAGCGGTAACCAATGCGGGTTATACTTTTGGCGATGACGTAATGATCGCTTTAGACTGCGCTGCTTCTGAATTTTATGTGAACGGAAATTATGATTACACTAAATTTGAAGGCGCAAACGGAAAAGTAAGATCATCAAAAGAACAAGCTGAATATTTGGCAGAATTAGCGGCTAATTATCCTATTATTTCAATCGAAGACGGAATGTATGAAGACGATTGGGAAGGTTGGAAATTATTAACCGAAAAAATTGGAAATAAAGTACAATTGGTTGGCGATGATTTATATGTGACCAATGTAGAGCGTTTGTCACGCGGAATTCAACAAGGAATTGCCAATTCAATTTTGATTAAAGTAAACCAAATCGGTACTTTGACTGAAACAATAGCTGCGGTAAACATGGCACATAATGCGGGGTATACCTCTGTAATGTCTCACCGATCTGGAGAAACAGAAGACAATACAATTGCTGATTTAGCAGTTGCTTTAAATTGCGGACAAATCAAAACAGGTTCGGCTTCTCGTTCTGATCGTATGGCAAAATACAATCAATTATTACGCATTGAGGAAGAATTAGCAGATGTTGCATATTTTCCGGGTGTAAATGCCTTCAAAGTAAAAATATAATCCTAACATTGTATTGCTGAATTCGTTTGCTGCATCAATTCGCAAGCTCGAATAAGTTTCAAAATAAGTAACCCTTTCAGAAAGTAATTTTGAGAGGGTTTTTTATGTATAGTAAATAACCATAAAAAAATGTTATTTTTTTTATCGTTTGCGGATTAATTGTTAAATTCGCATATCACTTAAATTATTTTAAATAACATCCAATAATTATATGTCAAAAATTGCAATATTAGAACTCGATGGTAAGAAATATGAGTTTCCTGTTATCGTAGGAACTGAAAACGAGGTAGCCATTGATATCGACAAACTACGCAGTGCTTCTGGCGCTATTACCATCGATCCTGGATATAAAAACTCTGGATCTTGTAAAAGTGAAATTACTTTTTTAGATGGAGAAGAAGGTATCCTTCGTTATAGAGGATACTCTATTGAAGATCTAGCGGATAAAGCTAATTTCCTTGAAGTTTCTTATTTGTTAATTTTCGGAGAATTGCCAACTACTGCGCAATTAGAAAAATTCGAAAATGACATTCGTAAGTATACGTTGGTTAACGAAGAAATGAAAAACATTATTGATGGTTTTCCAAAAACAGCCCATCCAATGGGTGTGTTAGCTTCATTGACAAGTGCATTAACAGCGTTCAATCCGAAGTCGGTTAATCCGCACAATGAAAAAGAAATGTATGAAGCCGTTTGTAAAACAATGGGTAAATTTTTAGTCATTGCTACATGGACCTACAGAAAGTCTATGGGGTATCCGCTAAATTATTATGATAACACCAAGGGGTATGTAGAAAACTTTATGCGTTTGATGTTTGAATTACCTACAGGACCATACAAAGCAGATCCTAAAGTGGTAGCCGCATTAGATAAATTATTCATTTTACACGCCGATCACGAACAAAATTGTTCTACTTCTACCGTACGTATAGTTGGTTCTTCTCACGCAGGTTTGTTTGCTTCTATTTCAGCAGGAGTTTCTGCTTTATGGGGACCCTTGCATGGAGGAGCTAATCAGGCGGTATTGGAAATGTTACAAGAAATTCATGACAATGGAGGCGATGTAGCCAAATTTGTATTAAAAGCAAAAGACAAAGATGATCCATTCCGTTTGATGGGATTTGGACACCGTGTTTATAAAAATTTCGACCCAAGAGCTACCATTATTAAAAAAGCAGCAGATGATGTTTTGACGGCTTTAGGTGTGGATGATCCATTATTGGATATTGCCAAGCAATTGGAAAAAGTAGCCTTAGAAGATGAGTATTTCAAAGCAAGAAATTTATATCCAAACGTAGATTTCTATTCAGGAATTATTTATCGTGCTATGGGAATTCCGGTGGAAATGTTCACGGTATTGTTTGCAATTGGTCGTTTGCCAGGTTGGATTGCACAATGGAAAGAAATGCGCATCAACAAAGAGCCAATTGGTCGTCCTAGACAAGTGTATACAGGTTATCCTTTACGTGATTTTAAAGACGTTAAAAACAGATAAATTGCAACCCATCGAAAGATGGGTTTTTTTATGGCACATCCTTAATTTGGTTGTACTTTATCATTTCATTTTCCTATATTTGCTTAGTAACGAAACCAATTCGTTTTTCAAAAAATAAGCATTATGTTGCCATTACATGTAAAAAATGAAACGTCCCTATTGCGGGCTGTAGTTTTAGGAACCGCCCAAAGTAACGGGCCAACACCCACCATTGAAGAAGCTTATGATCCAAAATCGTTAGAGCATATCAAAGCGGGGACTTATCCCGTTGAAGCAGATATGGTTCAAGAAATGCAGGCTTTTAATGACGTATTTGAAAAATATGGCGTTTCGGTGTATCGTCCGAATATCATTGAAAATTACAATCAGATTTTTACTCGGGATATTGGGTTTGTCATTGATGATATTTTTATCAAGGCTAACATATTACCCGATAGAGAACGCGAATTGGATGCCATTCAATATATAATCGATCAAATGGATCCCGCTAAGGTAGTGCGACCTCCAGAAGAAGTGCATATTGAAGGGGGTGACGTTATGTTATGGAACGAATATATTTTTATCGGAACGTATAAAGGGTCCGATTATAAAGACTATATTACAGCACGAACGAATTGGCAAGGGGTCAACTATATTAAAGAATTATTTCCCCATAAAATTGTAAAAGCGTTTGATTTGGTTAAGTCAAGAATAGAACCGCGAGACAATGCATTACATTTAGACTGCTGTTTTCAGCCCGTTGGTAATACTATGGGAATCATATATAAAAGTGGTTTTAGAGAAGAAGCCGATTATATGTTTTTAGTGAAATTATTTGGAAAGGAAAATTTATTTCACATCGAAAGGGAAGAAATGTACCACATGAATTCCAACGTGTTTTCAATTGCACCCGATGTAGTGGTTTCCGAGAAAAACTTTACCCGATTGAACAATTGGTTGCGAAAAAAAGGATTTACAGTTGAAGAAATTCCGTATGCCGAAATAGCCAAGCAAGAAGGCTTGTTGAGATGTTCAACTTTACCGCTTATTAGAGATTAAAAAAGCTGTCTGTTTTCTGTTTTTTAGAGTTGTGTAAAAAAGTTGCTTATGAAGAGCTATGAAGATTTAGATATATACAAGTTAAGTTTGTCTTTGTTTTATGAAGTTCATCCAGCATCACTTTTATTACCTAAATATGAATTATATGAATTAGGTAGTCAATTAAGAAGGTCAGCAGATTCAGTTAATTCTAATATAGTTGAAGGTTATGGAAGAAAACGATATAAAGCAGATTTCATTAAATTTTTAGTTTATTCTCATTCAAGTTGTTTAGAAACAAAAGGTCATTTGTTAAAAATAAGGAATTTATATGTTGGTTTGATTCCAGAAATTGAAAGATATATTACTGATTATGATGTTTTAGGAGCTAAGATTTTTAACTTTATCAAATATGTTGAAAACAATTGGCAAACCTAATAAACAATAAATTGCCTATAACTAGTAACACAAAACAAATAACCGTTAACAAATAACGGATAACCGATAACAAAAAAAACATGAACCAAACGACCAACTCCATTGTCATGATTCGTCCGGTAGCTTTTCGTATGAACGAGCAAACAGCTGTGAATAATTATTACCAAAAAGTACTCGATAATTTAACGCCAGCATCTGTAAATGCTAAAGCCCAAGAAGAGTTTGATACTTTTGTCCAAAAATTGAAAATGATTGGACTTAATGTTATTGTTGTAGAAGATACGCTTAGTCCAGACACTCCCGACAGTATTTTTCCCAACAATTGGATTTCATTTCATGAAAACGGAGATGTTGTTTTGTATCCCATGTTTGCAGAAAATCGCCGTTTAGAGCGAAGAGAAGATGTGTTGGATCGATTGGAAGAAGCGGGTTTTGTGATCAACGAAATAATGGACTATACTTCGGCTGAAGAAGACGATATTTTCTTGGAAGGAACCGGCAGTATTGTCTTGGACAGAGCCAACGGGAAAGCCTATTGTGCCTTGTCGCCCAGAGCCGATGAAGAATTGTTTATTGAGTTTTGTGAAGATTTTGAATTTACCCCAGTGATCTTTGAAGCGTTTCAAACGGTTAATGGCGAAAGAAAGCACATCTATCATACCAATGTGATCCTAACTGTTGGCGAAACCTTTGCTGTAATTTGTGCCGATTGTATCGATGATAAAAAAGAGCGAAAAATGGTTTTAGATAGTTTAAAAGGCGATGAAAAAGAAGTAATTCTAATCAGTGAAGACCAAGTGAATAATTTTGCCGGAAACATGTTAGAAGTAAAAGGAACCGATGACCGACGCTTTTTAGTCATGAGTGCATCTGCACATCAAAGTCTGACCAAAAAACAAATAGCGCAATTGGAAGAACACGTTACCATTTTAAGTACTAGTTTAGATACTATTGAAGCCTGTGGAGGTGGTAGTGCCCGCTGCATGATGGCAGAAGTATTTTTACCAAAAGAGTAAATCCCAATAGCTAAAATTCCAAATTCCAAATGTCGTTTTATTAAACATTTGGAATTTGGAATTTGTTTTTTTTAAATTTCTTAATTAATGATTCATTGTAAAGCTGTTTTATTTTTAGGATTAAAAATTGAATTTCCAAAATACAATGTACTAACGGCTATTGTTGAGCAAAATAATAAGCCACTATTGAATCCAATTATAAATCCTTCTTCAATACCTTGTATCGTTAATAACAATATAATATATAAAAAATAGCCCAAACCAAATTTCAAAATTCTTTCGGTTTTGCTCATAAAATTTGTTAGAAAAACAATAAAAATGGGAATAAAAAAACTCAACAATATTGCTCCTATCCGACTATTATAACTTGCGTTTGAATCTAAAGTTAAGTATCCGATAATAGTTATAAGGATTAAATTTAAAATTAAATAAAAAGCAAAATTTAAAATAGATTCAAAAAAGCTTATATTTTCTTGTTTTTTATTTAAGCTAGTTAACTCATTTATGTCAATTTCTAAAATTGAGCAAATTCGATTTAAAGTATCACCTCGTGGTTCATTTATATCTTTTTCAATTCTTTGAATCGTGCGGATGTTAATTTTAGAGAATTCTGCTAAATCTTCTTGTGTGTAACCTTTACGTTTTCTCTCTTCGCTAATTTTTTCACCTAATGAATTCATAATTTTTAGTATTATTAATTTAATCCAAAATTATATGAGAAAAACACTATTTATATCGGTTTATCGTAAACTTTATTACGACATTTTTACGGCATTTTTGTACATGTAAATATTAAGTAACAATATATTAATTACTTTCAATTCAAATCATTTACACGCCGCGTACAATACTCAATACCGCACTAATAATATATTGGATCCCAATAGCAATGGTTAAAAATCCAATGATTCTCGATATGGCTACAATTCCGGATGCCCCTAAAATCTTAGCCAAATAATGTGCGCTTCTCAGTACGAGGTAAATGGTAAAAGCTACCACCAATATGGCAATGGATGAAATGATGATTTCACTTGTACTGTGATGATCTTGATAATACGCAATCAATAAAGAAATGGAACCCGGTCCAGCAAGCATTGGCATAGCCAAAGGTGTTAATGCAATGTCGTTTCTGTTTTGCGCTTCTTCTTCCGCTTTCTTGTCAATTCCTTTATTCTTAGAAAATTTTCCATTCAACAATGAAAAACCAGAGCTTGCAATAATAATTCCACCTGCAATCCGTAAGGCCGTAATGGTAATGCCAAAAAAGGATAATACATATTGGCCCACAAAGAACGAAACCAATAAGATTATGAATACATTAAAGGCTGTCCAAAGTGAAACTTTAGCCCGTTCTTTCTTTGAATAGTCTTGCGTTAAGCCCACAAATATTGGAACGGTTCCAATGGGATTTAACACCGAAAAAAGAGCTGCAAATAAATAGACGAATACTTCCATATTTGTTTTTTTGTAAAGATACAAAACTATTTTAGAGTGCATTAATTTTCTACTATTCTGCTTATTTTTTTATAACTTTATAAAAAATAAGATCATGAAAACATTAGTAATTGGGGCTTCAACAAATAAAGAGCGCTATTCCTATAAAGCCATACATAGTTTGGTCGATAAATGCCATCAAGTGGTTGCTATTGGAGCCAAAAAAGGGATGGCCTTTGATATTTCAATTGAAACTGAAAAATTGGATTTTCAAGCTATTGATACAGTTACATTATATCTAAATCCCAAAGCTCAAGAGGCCTATTATGACTACGTTTTATCTTTAAAACCAAGACGGGTTATTTTTAATCCGGGTACCGAAAATCCAGCGTTTTATATATTACTGGCAGCTCATGATATCCAATATGAGGTGGCTTGTACCTTAGTCTTGTTAGCGACGTATCAATATTAATAGCGGGTGTTTTCTTGTGTGGATTTACTAATGAGCAGTAAGCCCAAAAAGGTAATCAATCCGTTTACAATGATGATTTCTACGGAAAATACATAGCCCGAAAACCATTCGGTAGCAAGGCTGTTGATCCAAAAGGTAATCAGCGGTGATACGACACAAATCGCAGGAACCCATTTGTCGCGCACCGTTTTTGATTGCATAAACAAACCAAAAGCATACAACCCCAGAAGCGGTCCATAGGTATAACTGGCCACCGTAAATATCATGGATACTACGGATTGATCGGTGAGCGAATTGAATAGTAAAATCACAAAAAACATCAACAAAGAAAATCCAATATGAACCAAATGGCGGTTTCTAACCATGTTCGGTTTGTTTTGATTTGCCGCTTTATCCATGCCTAAAAAGTCGACACAAAATGATGTAGTTAATGCGGTTAGTGCCGAATCGGTAGTAGCAAAGGTTGCTGCGGTTAATCCCAATAAGAAAACAATAGCGGGTATCAATGTTAAATGATGAAATGCGATTTCGGGAAATAATAAATCGGTTCTGGGTTTGCCAGTAACCAAATCCAGGGGTACTTCAATGCCGTTTTTTGTAGCATAGAGGTACAAAAGTGCTCCTACACTCAAAAAGAAAATATTGATCAATACAAAGATTCCGGTAAACGTAAACATGTTTTTCTGTGCTTCACCAATGGTAGCACAACTCAAGTTCTTTTGCATTAAATCTTGATCCAATCCTACCATGGC
>NZ_JBILKB010000015.1:0-31692 GCF_044376915.1 Flavobacterium sp. | reverse complement strand
AAATTTCAAGAACCCCAACACCTAAGGTTGGCGTTGACTTTCCTGCTGGTTTAGATGCTGGTGTAGTAACTATGGAAATAAACACTTCATTTATTTTACTTCCAGAAAACCCAATGCGAAAAAGAGCTTTTGATAAAAGAGTAGGTTATTTTGCAAATGGATATGATGTTTTTGAAGAGAATTCACAGAAAGCAGAGACTGAAATTTTTGCGGTAAGATGGCGTTTAGAACCCAAAAACCAAGAAGATGCCGAAAAACAAAAAAGAGGCGAACTAATTGAACCAAAAAAACCAATCGTTTATTATTTAGATCCTGCTACTCCTGACAAATGGAAACCATTTATCAAACAAGGTATTGATGATTGGCAAGCAGCTTTTGAGTTTGCAGGATGGAAAAATGCCATTCGTGGTGAATATTGGCCGGAGAATGATCCGACTATGAGTTTAGAAGATGCTCGATTTTCGGTATTGCGCTATTTTGCAGCTGAAATCCAAAACGCATACGGTCCAAATGTGCATGACCCACGAACAGGAGAAATTATGGAAAGTCACATCGGCTGGTACCACAACATTATGAGTTTGTTACGCGATTGGTATTTAATCCAAACCGCTGCTGTGGATCCTCAAGCTAGAAATAAAAAATTTGACGATAAATTGATGGGCGAATTAATTCGATTCGTTGCTGCTCATGAAGTAGGACACACGTTAGGTCTACGTCACAACATGGGAGCTAGTAATGCAACTCCAGTAGAAATGTTAAGAAATGCAGATTTTCAAAAGAAAAACGGACATACCTCTTCGATTATGGATTATGCACGTTTCAACTATGTAGCTCAACCAGAAGATAATGTTAAAGATTTGTTTCCAAGAATTGGAGATTATGACAAATGGGCTATCAAATGGGGTTACTCTTATTTCAATGGGGCCAAAGATGATAAAGAAGAAAAAGTCTTATTAAATGAAATGACCAAAGATGCCTATAAAAATCGTCGTTTATGGTTTGGAACAGAGACCAATCCGTATGATCCTAGATACCAAACAGAAGATCTTGGCGATAATGCTATGAAAGCTTCAAACTATGGAATTAAGAATTTAAAACGAATTCTGCCAAATTTAATTGAATGGAGCAAAGAGAGCGGTGAAGATTATGAAGAATTGAATGGTTTATACAACTCTTTAACCGGACAATTTAGACGCTACATGGGGCATGTTACAAAAAATGTTGGTGGAATATATGAAACACCAAAAACCTATGACATGGATGGCAATATCTATGAAGTAGTACCTTCATCACTACAAAAAGAGGCGGTTACTTTTTTAAATGAGCAATTGTTTAATACACCAAAATGGTTGTTGAACCAAAATATATTAGCTAAAATCAAACCTGAGAACGGTGTTGAAGCGATAAAATCAATTCAAGATGGTACGCTTTCCAGTTTATTAGCGGGAGATCGATTGGTACGCTTGTTAGAAACTTCTACACAACAAAAAAATAATTATTCAGTGGATGAATTAATGAGTGATTTACGAAGAGGTATTTTTTCTGAAATAAGAACGAATGCTCCAATCGATATTTACCGTAGAAATTTACAAAAACTGTATGTTTCTAAATTAATTGAAACCATGGCTACCGATAAAAACAATACTACATCTTTTAATGGTAGAAGAATTGTATTAGTAGACACGGATATTCCATCCATTGCTCGAGGTCAGTTGAATGAATTGAAAAGCCAATTAAGAATTGCAGCTATCAATACACCTGATCGTTTGACAAGATTCCACCTTAATGATTTAGTGGCTCGTATTGAAAACGCCATGAAACCAAAATAAGTAGTTTTAGTATTCATAAAAAGGGGAAAGTGTAACCACTCTCCCCTTTTTTGTATGATTTATGTGATTGGAAAGCCAGCTAAATCAATTATATTTAAAGATTATTTGCTGATGAACTTCACTTAACGCAAGTTGCAAATTACTTAAAAATAAAAAAACCGAATCAAAATTTGATTCGGTTTTTTATTGCATAGTGTTTGATAGCTACTGCATTATTTCACTTCTTCGAAATCTACATCTTGAGTTTGATCTCCCGAAGCATTTTCTTGAGGCTCCGCTTGTGCAGCACCACCTTGCTCTTGTGATTTATACATTTCTTCTGTAGCTGTTTTCCAAGCTGCATTAACGTTGTCTAAACCTTTTTGAATGGCTTCTAAATCTTGATTTTCGTGAGCCATTTTTAACTCAGTCAAAGCATACTCGATAGCTGTTTTGTGATCAGCAGTTAATTTATCTCCAATTTCTTTCAATTGACTTTCTGTTTGGAAAATCATCGAATCAGCTTCATTGATTTTCTCTACTTTTTCTTTGGTTAATTTGTCAGCTTCTGCATTCAATTCAGCATCTTTTTTCATTCTTTCAATCTCCTCTGGAGTCAATCCTGAAGAAGCTTCTATACGAATATCATGCGATTTACCTGTTCCTTTATCTGTAGCGGATACTTTGATAATACCATTAGCATCGATATCAAAGGTTACTTCAATTTGAGGAACGCCTCTTGGTGCTGGCGGAATACCATCTAAATGGAATCTACCGATCGTTTTATTATCATTTGCCATTGGTCGTTCTCCTTGTAAAACATGGATTTCTACCGATGGTTGATTATCTGCAGCCGTTGAGAAAACTTGTGATTTTCTTGTTGGAATAGTAGTGTTAGACTCAATTAATTTTGTCATTACACTTCCCATTGTTTCAATACCTAAAGAAAGTGGTGTAACGTCTAATAACAATACGTCTTTTACTTCCCCAGTTAAAACACCACCTTGGATAGCAGCTCCAATAGCTACTACTTCATCAGGATTAACTCCTTTTGATGGTTTTTTGTTGAAGAATTTCTCTACCTGCTCTTGAATTACTGGAATACGAGTTGAACCTCCTACTAAGATTACTTCGTCAATATCAGAAACTGATAAACCAGCGTCTTTTAACGCTTTAGCTACAGGTTCCATAGAACGCTTCACTAATGTTTCCGCTAATTGCTCAAATTTCGCTCTTGTTAACGTTTGCACCAAGTGTTTTGGTCCAGAAGCTGTAGCTGTTACGTATGGTAAGTTGATTTCCGTTTGAGCAGAAGCTGATAATTCAATTTTAGCTTTCTCAGCTGCTTCTTTTAAACGTTGCAACGCCATTGGATCTTTACGTAAATCAACTCCTTCTGCAGCATTGAAATCGTTTGCCAACCAATCGATAATTACTTGGTCAAAATCATCTCCTCCTAAATGTGTATCTCCATTTGTAGATAAAACTTCAAAAACACCGTCTCCTAATTCTAAGATTGAGATATCAAATGTACCTCCACCCAAATCATATACAGCAATTTTTTGGTCTTTACCTTGTTTGTCTAATCCATAAGCTAATGCAGCCGCAGTTGGCTCGTTAATGATACGCATTACTTTTAAACCTGCAATCTCACCTGCTTCTTTCGTAGCTTGGCGTTGTGCATCATTAAAGTAAGCTGGAACAGTAATAACTGCTTCAGAAACTGAATGACCTAAATAGTCCTCAGCTGTTTTCTTCATTTTTTGAAGCGTCATTGCAGACAATTCCTGAGGTGTGTATAAACGACCATCGATATCTACACGAGGTGTATCGTTGTCTCCTTTAACCACTTTGTAAGCAACCGTAGAAGCTTCTTTTGCACTTTCGGTATACTTGTTTCCCATAAAACGTTTTACCGAAGCAATCGTTTTGGTAGGATTAGTTACTGCTTGTCTTTTTGCCGGATCTCCAACTTTAATTTCACCACCATCAACAAAAGCGATTACAGACGGTGTCGTTCTTTTTCCTTCTGCGTTTGCAATTACAACAGGTTCTCCACCTTCCATTACAGCCACACAAGAGTTGGTTGTTCCTAAGTCGATTCCAATAATTTTACTCATTTCTATACTTGTTAAATTTTAAATTTCAATTTTAAACTCATGCAGTCTATTTCAAGGATTGTGCCACTACAAAAAATAGGGAAAATTGACAGAAAACTGCATTTGTCAGGTTTAAAAAACTGACAACATGACAGAATTATTTAGTTTTTTTATAATTTCTTTTCAGATAAAACAAAAAATAAATCTGATGCATTACCAAAAGATAAAATCCATATTTAATTTGCATATAAGTTTCAAAAGTTGATTGTAATATAAAGCATAACAAACCAATAAATAAGAAAATTATATTAGCAATTATAAGTTTTTTTAACTTATTTATTTTTTCGAAAAAGCTTAAAAAAACAATGAATATTTGATTTAATACCAACAATGAAATCATAAAAGTTTGCAAATAAATTAATAGGTCTTTTTTACTAAAAGTTTCATTTTTAAACAATAAATCTATATTAAAATCATAAAACAATTTTGTGTATTCAAATGCATTTGTAGATTCACTGGAATCAAAAATTTTGAAAAAATCAGCTACTTTTTCATGTTTTGAAACTCCTTTATAGACATCTTCTGAACTTTGAACGGAAATTGAATCAGTTGATTCTTTAAATTCAGATACTTTTATATCAATTGCGGATTCTTCAACGGAAACTTCTTTCATAACTCCAACACATTGTTGAAACATGGGAGCAAAAAGTAGTAAAAATCCTAAAATGCTTAATAATCTAATTATTTGTTTTTTCATTTCTATTGTTTTGCTTATAATAACAAATTCCGTTCCCTTTTTTATTAAATTAACAAAATCAGTGGTTGTTTTGACAAATTCCTAATTATATTTGTAATTATTAATAGTTGAGTTGTATGGAATGTATTTCTGTTTTTGATATGTTAAAGATTGGGGTTGGACCTTCAAGTTCACACACCTTAGGACCTTGGCGTGCTGCTGAACAATTTTTAAAAGAGGTAAGAACTCGAAACTTAATTGATAACATAATTAGTGTTAAAGTAGATTTATACGGTTCTTTATCATTAACTGGAAAAGGACATGCCACAGATTTAGCCATAATGCTTGGTTTGAGTGGCGCAGACCCTGAGTACATTCCCGTTGAAAGCATTGATGTGATCATTTCAGCTATTAAAAATAAAAAAGAAATTTTCCTTGGGAATGAAATTTTAATTCCGTTTTGTTTTGAAACGGATATCGTTTTCAACCGGAATTTTTTGCCTTTTCACGCCAACGGATTAACATTTACGGCAACT
The DNA here is from genome assembly GCF_044376915.1 of Flavobacterium sp. Classification (GTDB taxonomy): domain Bacteria; phylum Bacteroidota; class Bacteroidia; order Flavobacteriales; family Flavobacteriaceae; genus Flavobacterium. The sequence continues at coordinate 26,513 of NZ_JBILKB010000015.1, read as the reverse complement.
ACGGATGCTGAGACGTTTTCAGAAACGTATTATTCAATTGGCGGTGGTTTTGTAGTCAAAGAGCAAGAAAACCATCATAAAGAAGAACTGCTACATACTTTTCCTTTTCCAACGGAAAAAGCCGATGAATTATTAAATTACTGTCGTTCTGAAAATAAAAAAATATCTGAGATTGTTTTTGAAAACGAAAAAACAATGCGAAGTGAAACAGAAATTAACGACGGGTTACTTCGTATTTGGGATACCATGCTAGAGTGCATGTACATTGGTTGCCATTCGGAAGGGATTTTGCCTGGAGGATTAAATGTAAAACGAAGAGCTTATGATATGCATAAAAATCTCATTGGTGTATTGCCCTATGAAGATCCGTATTCCTGGCTTCAAATCATTCGACAAACCGAGGTGAAATTTCGACAAATTTTAAAATGGGTGAGCTGTTTTGCTTTAGCCGTAAATGAAGTAAATGCTTCTTTAGGTCGGGTAGTTACTGCGCCAACCAATGGAAGTGCTGGTGTTATTCCAGCGGTATTGATGTATTATTTGGTGATCGAAAACCATGAAGCAGGCGAAAAAGAAATCAAACAATTTTTATTAGTGGCGGGAGAAATAGGCGCCATCTTTAAAAAGGGTGCTACCATTTCTGCTGCGATGGGAGGTTGCCAAGCAGAAATTGGGGTATCTAGTGCCATGGCTGCTGCTGCTTTGTGTGAATTAATGGGCGGAACACCTGCACAAGTTGCGATGGCTGCAGAAATTGCGATGGAGCATCATTTGGGGCTGACTTGCGATCCTATTGGCGGATTGGTTCAAATTCCGTGTATAGAACGTAATACTATGGGAGCTATCAAAGCCATTAATGCCGCCGAACTCGCTTTAGAAACGGATGCGTTGCATGCTAAAGTACCCTTAGATAAAGTAATTGATACCATGTGGCAAACAGCCAAAGACATGAACGCAAAATATAAAGAAACCTCAGAAGGCGGATTGGCTGTAGCCGTTAATATGTCGGATTGTTAACGGTTAATTAAATTCAAAACTCAGACTCGTTGTTATTGAAAAATTATCCTTAGTATTATCATAAAACAATGGTTCTTTCGCAGCTAAATATCGCGCTTCTACTCTAAATTTGGCTTTCGTATTGAATAAATAATCAAAATTAATTGAATACCCATAAGTACTAAATGGATTAGTATGGGCAATAATTACGTTATGTTTATCTTGATAATATTCTAACCTTGCAGCTGTTTGCCATTTTGAACTGATGGTGTATTGGGTAATTAATACTGGACTCCACCAATTTACATACGATTCCTTTAATGCATTACGCTTTTGAAGACCAAAATCAAATCCTAAAATGGTACGCCATTTTGAATCCCAAGTTGCATCCCAGTAAAAATTACTAAAATATCGCATCCCGAATGCACCGTTATAATTTTCTTTTCCAACAAATGTACTCCAATTCAACAAAGAGTTTTCGGAAGGCTTAAATACAATTTGAGTTCCAAATGAGGGAGGAATCGAATTATTTGGCTTGGCAATACGTTGCCAACCGTTTGTAATCAACCCTGAAAATAACCATTGTTTTGATACATTGTAATTGTATTTCAAACCTGTCATGAAATAAGGGGAATTCTCTGCAAGAATCGATCGAGTCAAGGTCAAATTAGTTCCCGTTATCGCCGATTCAAATCCGATATAGCTTGAAAATATACCCATTTCCAGAGTATGCTTTTTCGCAGTATCCAAGTAAAAGCCTAAAAAAGCTTCGTTAATATTTTTTATTCGTTCATTACTGTAATTATCATCTACATATGTACCCGCCTGAAAGGAAAGCTTTGCATATATATTTTCATACGTAATAACCCCTCTAAATAATGCAATATTGATATTAAACTCGTTGTGTCGGTTGTGATTGTAAAAAAAGAATTGTTTGGTTAATTGCGTTGAGTTATTGAAATCATAAGCATAATAGCCATCCATATAACCCGAAAAATCAACGTTTACTTTATTGTTTGTAAGCGTATCCTGGCCCCAACAAAAACATGAAATAAATACAAAAAGTAGTATTCGATTATTCCCCATTTTTAATATGAAGTTTTCGCTTCAGAATTAAGTCGGTCACTGGATGGAAAATCAAAGGTATTTCTTCAACAACTACATCACTTTTATCGAGACCAAATGCTTTTTCATCGGAAACACCCAATCCTTTTAAACTAAAATAGCTGTTCAATAAGAATCCTTCTTTGAATGCAAATTCGTTTTCAAAAGAAATAAATTTCTCCAATACCACAAATTTAAAATCGGGTTCGGCATTGTATTTAGAAGATCCATCAGGTCTAATGTGTAGATCCAACTCTTTATTTTCTACTAAGTCTTTTATAATATTTTTAAAATACAATTCTACTTTAGGCTGCACTCTAAAACCTGCATTAATGTTTACTTTAATTACTTTGTCATTGATCAATTCAATTACTTCATAATCTAAGGTAAAAGGCTCTTCCGTTCTGTTGATGTGTAAAAACCAATATACATCTGCACGCTTGGGTTTTTTGGCAAAAATAGATTTCATGATCTTCTCTTCTATTTCCGAAATTTTATCGGCTTTTGTAAGATACACCAAATGGGTAGCGTATTTTGTATAGGTAGTATCATTAGATAAGTCAACCAATAAGTCTCTGTAATTGCTTAAAGGTACATATTTGGTAAATTTATTGTTCAATTGTCTTCCAAAGAAAATAATGTACATGACTATAAAAAACAAGCCCGAAATAATTAACGTAACAAAACCGCCTTCTGGGAATTTTTTCATATTGGCGATAAAGAATGAAATTTCAATAAAAGCAAAAAGTAAAAAAATGACCCAAATAATGTATTTATTGAAACGCAAACGATAATACAAGTAATACATTAACAATAATGTCGTCATCATCATGGCAAGCGTAATTGCTAAACCGTATGCGGCTTCCATATGCTCCGAATTTTTGAAGTATAAAATCATCCCTACACATCCTGCCCAAAGAATTAAATTAACAGAAGGAATATAAATTTGCCCCTTATTATTCGTTGGGTTTTTCAACGTAACTCGAGGCCAAAAGTTCAAGGAAATCGCCTCATTGATTAACGTAAACGAACCACTGATTAAGGCTTGAGAAGCAATAATTGCCGCCATAGTAGCAATCGCAATTCCGAAAAGCAAGAACCAATCGGGCATTATTTTAAAGAATGGATTACGACCGGCTAAAAAATTATTTTGTTCCGACATCAACCACGCACCCTGACCTAAGTAGTTGGTTACCAAACAAATCTTAACCATTACCCACGTAATTCGGATGTTATTTTTACCACAATGTCCTAAATCGGAATACAAAGCTTCGGCACCCGTTGTACATAAAAACACTGCACCCAACAGCCAAAATCCATGCGGATACTCCACCAATAAACGGTAAGCATAAATGGGGTTCAACGCTTTTAATATTTCAGGATGGTTAATAATTTGAGAAAAACCTAATACAAACAACATGGAAAACCAAATCACCATGGCCGGCCCAAAAAAGAAGCCCACTTTTTGTGTGCCAAATCGTTGGAATAAGAAAATACCTGATAATATAGCAATAACAATCGGAATGGTTGGGATATCTGGAATAACTACTTCTAAACCTTCTACGGCTGAGGCAACGGAAATAGGTGGTGTAATAATTCCATCGGCCAATAAAGTCGCCGCACCTAAAATCGTTGGAATAACCAAACGTCCTTTTCCAAATCGCTTGACGAGGGCATACAACGAAAAAACGCCTCCTTCCCCATGGTTATCAGCGTTTAAAGTTAAAATTATGTATTTGAATGTAGTTTGAAAAGTCAAGGTCCAAAAAACACATGAAATTCCTCCATAAACTAATAATTCAGATATAGCCCGTTTATCAACAATGGCTTTCATTACATACAAGGGACTCGTTCCGATGTCTCCATATATGATTCCTAAGGCTACTAATAAGGTGGCTGCTGTAACTTTTTGTGTCGTTGAATGTCCCATAAAATTGGAAAATAATTTGCAAACTGTTTGTCTAGAATACGCTCATATAAAAGCTCACAAAAGAAATTATTGAAATTAATTCTATGGAGTTGATACCAATTTTGTATTCAAATTTTCGACTGCAAATATACTGAGAGTTTAGATATTAAGTCTTTTTTTTGAAAATTATTTTTTTCGACGTGTATCAATCAAATGGATGATTTGCCATTTGCCGTTGTCGTTATACAATGTAAACGAATTGGCTCCCCTATGGCTAAATTTTTCATTAATATAAAATTCGTATGGGGTCCATACATGAGCTAAATTTCCATCGATTTCAACTTTGTATTGTAGTATTCGCTCTTCAAATTTCATATTTGCTGGAATACTAACAATCGATTTTAAAAAATCATCATAGGATTGATCCTCCAAAGTATTTCCTTCTTTTGTATTGGCGATGGTTTGTAAAATAATTTCGGAATGACACAGCACTTTTAATCCTAAAGTGTCTTTAGCATGAAAAGCTGTAAAAAAATCTTCTACTAATTTTTGGGGTTGATTTTCCTGTGCTAGAAGTGGCAGATTAAGGCTAATTAATAGTAGGAATAATAAATTCTTCATGAATTGATTTTTATTATACATTTTAAAAGTTATTTTTGTTACATCAAAAATAGCACAAAATGTCGACAGCAAAAAAAGATTACAAAAGGATTACTACAAAATCACTTATTGATATGAAAATGAATGGAGAAAAAATCTCCATGCTAACGGCCTATGATTTTACCATGGCTAAAATTGTTGATAGCGCTGGTGTCGATGTTATTCTAGTAGGCGATTCTGCGAGTAATGTTATGGCTGGACATGAAACCACACTTCCCATTACATTGGACCAAATGATTTATCATGCTTCCAGCGTTGTGAGAGCCTGTGAACGTGCATTAGTGGTAGTAGATTTGCCTTTTGGTAGCTATCAATCAGATCCAAAAGAAGCGTTGCGTTCTTCAATCCGAATCATGAAAGAAAGTGGTGGTCATGCTGTAAAATTGGAAGGTGGAAGCGAAATTGCGGCTTCCATTAAAAAAATATTAAACGCAGGTATCCCTGTTATGGGACACTTGGGCTTAACACCACAATCGATTTATAAATTTGGAACGTATACGGTTCGTGCTAAAGAAGATGCTGAAGCAGAAAAATTATTGGAAGATGCTAAAATGTTGGAAAAACTAGGTTGTTTTGCCTTGGTTTTAGAAAAAATACCGGCACATCTTGCCGAAAAAGTGGCACAAAGCATTTCAATTCCTGTAATCGGAATTGGGGCCGGAAGTGGTGTGGACGGTCAAGTATTGGTATTGCACGATATGATCGGAATGACCCACGAATTTAGTCCGCGTTTCTTGCGCCGTTATATGAATTTGTTTGAAGAAATGTCTTCAGCAATTGGACAATATGTATCCGATGTAAAATCGAAAGATTTTCCAAATGCCAACGAGCAATATTAAATTAACAACTCCTTAATAGCGACTGAAAAATAGGATATTTTGGCAGAAAAAATTGTTTCCAATTCCACAAATTTAGACATCATTTACGAAGACAATCACCTGATTGTCATCAACAAACGTGTGGGAGATATCGTTCAAGGCGATAGTACTGGCGACAAACCGCTTTCGGATGTTGTAAAAGAATACCTCAAGAAAAAATACGATAAGCCGGGTGATGTATACTTGGGTGTGGTGCATCGTTTAGACCGACCCACAACCGGAATTGTTCTATTTGCTAAAACATCAAAAGCCTTATCCCGTTTGAATGAAGCTTTTAAAAACAGAGCTACTCAAAAAACGTATTGGGCTGTAATTAAAAACTTACCCCCAAAAGAAAAAGATACCCTAGTTCATTTTTTAAAACGTAATCCAAAAAACAACACTTCCAAAGCGCATAGCAAAGAAGTACCCGAAAGTAAACAAGCCAGTTTATCGTATGACGTAATAAAAAAATTGGACCACTATTTTGTTTTGGAGATTGACCTCCACACGGGGCGACACCATCAAATTAGAGCCCAACTTCAAGCCATTGGCTGTCCCATTAAAGGCGATTTAAAATATGGCTTTGACCGAAGCAACCCTAATGGAGGAATCCATTTGCACGCACGAAAATTAATGCTCACACATCCTGTTTCTAAAGAAATACATACTTTTATCGCAAAACCTCCCAAAGATTCCGTTTGGGATGCACTATAAATTCAACTGTCATGAAAAACACCATTGATCAAAAAGCAAGAGAAGGCTATGCCTTAGAACTAGGAAAACTAATCGATGATAGTTTTGCCACCTTTAAAAAAACTTTTTTAGTATCGGGATTAGGAATGCTCATTGTTTCCGCAATTATGGTGCTATTTTATATCGGGCTCATGGGATCCTTTTTTGGATTTTCGAACCTTTCAAAAACAGTATTATCGATAGAAACGCTAGCGAAAGAACCTAATTTTATTATAGGGAGCGGAATTGTTTCTATGTTTGTAAGTGCTTTGTTTGCCCCGTTTACTGCAGGATTTATACATTTAAATCATTTGGCACAGACCCAAAAATCATTTAGTATCGATAATCTATTTGACTTTTACAAAGAACCGTATTACAAACAAATTTTTCTCAGTTATTTAATAATTGGTGGAATAACGGCGCTTTTTACTACGATGCTCAGCCTATTTGGCTATGAAAAAATAAACACATTCGTGCAAATCATCTTTAGTTTGGCAACAATATTCACAATCCCATTAATAATATATGGTAAACTCGACTATACAGAAGCACTATCAAAAAGTGTTCAATTGTATGCAAAACAACCCCTAATTATTTTAGTTGCTATGCTGATTGCCGTTATTGGAATGCTCTTGGGTATTTTTATTTTGTGTATCGGAATTATTTTTACCGTACCTTATTTATATGCGATGCACTATGCATTGTATGCACAAGCTATAGGATTTGAAAAAACAGCTCCAGAAAATCAAGAATTATAAGATATCGTAATTGCGCATTATAAGTAAATAAATAGAAATTCGTTAGGATATTTTTGTAGAATTGAAAATATAAGCCATGCCATTGCATAATTCGTAATTCTAAGGTCATTAACATTAATTTAAGGTAGGTTCGCACATTTATGAGCCTACCTTTTTTTAATTTTGACGACTAAAATCATATATAATGAAGGTTGGAATAGACGCCATTCAATTTGATGTTCCAAAATTGTATTTGCCCATACCCACACTGGCAGAAAATAGAAACATTGAAGCAGATAAACTCACTAAAGGTTTGGGTTTACAAAAGATGAGTATTTTGGATGTATCACAAGATGTAATTACCCTTGGAGCCAATGCCTTATTGAAATTAATCGAGCAAGAACAACTTCAATTGGACGAAATTGCCAAAATATATGTTGGCACAGAAAGTGGTGTAGACCATTCGAAACCTGTGGCTTCCTACATCTTAGAATTGATTGAAAGTAAATTGGGGACCAATGCGCTGCAAAATTGCGATGTAGTGGATTTAACCTTTGCTTGTATTGGTGCCGTAGATGCGATGCAAAGCTGTGCCGATTTTGTCCGATTGCACCCTACAAAAAAAGCGATTGTGATTGCGACTGATTTTGCAAAATATGATTTGAATTCAACCGGAGAATATACCCAGGGCGCGGGAGCTGTAGCAATGCTCATTACCGCCAACCCCAAAATTATTGCCTTATCAAAAGAAACAGGTGTGGCTACTTTGGGTGTTTTTGATTTTTTCAAACCCAAACAAATACTTCAAAAATCGGCTATTACAGGAAATGAGACCAATGAAAATTGGTTTGATGTGTTAGAAACCGAAATTACTCTCGTAAAAGACCAACCGGTTTTTGACGGACACTATTCCAACTTGTGTTACATAGATCGCATAACTGAAGCGTATCAACATTATAAAAAAGAGAGCCAACAAACAGATACACTTTTTAATGACTGGTCATTGATTTTCATGCACCTACCCTATTGCTATCAAGGGAGACGTACATTCATCGAAATATTTGCACAAGAAAATCAAGATTTATTAGCACAAGCAGCTGGTGAAAATGCCAAAGAAAAAATAAAAGCATTATCAAAATCCGAAGCGTATCTGGAACTGGTGACCGATAAAATTTTTCCCACCGAAATTGCTTCTGGGGCAGTAGGTAATATTTACACAGGATCTATTTTCTTAGGAATGTTGTCGGCATTGTATTATTCGGCAACAACTGACAAGAAGCTAAAATCAGAAAAAGTGGGGTTTATTGCTTATGGAAGTGGTTCCAAATCAAAAGTTTTTGAAGGCACACTGCAATCTACATGGGAATCACAAATTAGCAAAACCAGACTTTTTGAAGAATTAGAATTGCGCACCGCTATTGATTTTGAAACCTACGAAAAATTACATAAAAAAGAATTGAAAACGGCGGTATTAAAGCCACAAAACGAATTCATTTTAAGCGCTATTGAAACAGAAAATCCGGTTCGTAAAGGGGCTCGTTATTATAGTTTTATCAAATAATTACTTCCCAAATAAAAATTGAAACGGAATGTGTAAGCGTTTTTGCCAAGCCATTTCAGAATGATTTTCCCCTTCAAATTTTTGCGTCTTCCAATGTTGGGCATCAAATCCTTTCTGTTGCATAATTTGATCTACTTCTTTTTGCAAAGGTTCGTATAAGGCATCTAAAGTTGCCGTACCATAATCAAAATATAGTGTGTGGTTTTTAGTATCGGGTAATTTCATTTTTAAATATTGGTAAAACGCATTCGGAATGGGATTGTTTGCTACCTGAAAAATTCCCGGCCAATGCGTTGACAAACAGGCGGCACCTCCAAATACTTCTGGATACTCGCAAATGGCATACATCGAAATCAAACCTCCCATACTGCTCCCCGCAATAAAAGTATGCGCTTTGTCTGTAGCAACTGCATATTTTTTATCGATTACGGGTTTTAATTCTTGCACTATAAATTTCAAATAATTATCGGAGCTCACACGACCGTTAAACAGCTTTACTCCTGCTGATCGCTCTAAATTATAAATGGAATCTTGTTGCTTTTGGGTAAGCATTTCAAACGGTTTTTGCGGAAAATAATCAAAATGACGTGTTTCTCCACCATTCCAAATACCAACAACAATTACGTCTTGTATTTGTTGCGCTGTTTTCAATTTTGCCATCACTTCATCGACCTCCCATGCTTGTTTATTCCATGTTTGTTCGGCGTCGTATAACATTTGGCCGTCGTGCATGTAAAGCACCGCATATTTTTTTGATTCTGAATAATCCGATGGCAACAAAACATCAACATTTCGTTGAGTCACAAATTTTGAGGCAAAATTTTCAATACGTTCAACAGTACCCGAACTAACTTTAGGCAGTTCTTGTGCTAAGATCACTTGAGCAAAAAGTGCTACAATAAAATACGCTTTTTTCATGTTATAAATATTATCCCAACCAACCTTCTCGGTCCAAACTGCGGTATTGAATGGCTTCCGCAATGTGGTGTGAAGCAATGGTAGTTGTTGATTCTAAATCGGCTATGGTGCGCGCTACTTTTAAAATACGATCATAGGCTCTGGCCGACAAGTTTAATCGTTCCATAGCTGTTTTTAACAACTGCAAAGAAACGTCGTCTAAAATACAAAATTCTCTAATTAATTTGCTACTCATTTGTGCATTATAGTGCATGTTTTCGAAATTTTCAAATCGAACGGACTGAATCTCACGGGCTTGAGTGACTCTTTCTCGAATGGCTGCACTACTTTCTGCTTTTTGGGTTTCGGTTAGTTTTTCAAAGGGTACAGGCGTTACTTCAATATGTATGTCAATCCGATCCAATAAAGGTCCGGATATCTTACTTAAATAACGTTGCATTTCCATGGGCGAACTTGTAACCGGGGCATTGGGATCATTAAAATAACCACCCGGACTCGGATTCATACTGGCGACTAACATAAATGATGAAGGATAGGTAATCGTAAATTTGGCGCGTGAAATCGTAACTTCACGATCCTCTAAAGGCTGTCGCATCACTTCAAGTACTTCGCGTTTGAATTCGGGCAATTCATCCAAGAACAATACCCCATTGTGTGCCAACGAAATTTCACCCGGTTGGGGATAACTTCCACCACCAACAAGTGATACAGAACTGGCCGTGTGGTGTGGACTTCTAAACGGCCGTTGTGCCATCAATCCAACGTCTTTTGTTTTACCGGCAACAGAATGTATTTTAGTGGTTTCCAATGCTTCCCGCATCGTCATAGGCGGCAAAATACTGGGCAATCGTTTGGCCAGCATCGTTTTTCCTGAACCGGGAGGTCCGATTAATATGATATTATGTCCGCCTGCAGCAGCGATTTCCATACAGCGCTTTATGGATTCCTGACCTTTGACATCGCTGAAATCATGCTCTGGAAAATCTAGTGTTTTATGGAATTCTTCGGTGGTATCGATTTTTGTAGGAAGTAAGTCTAGCTTGCCATCAAAAAATTGAATGACTTGCGCCACATTTTCAACTCCATACACGTCCAATCCTTCAACAATTGCTGCTTCTTTTACATTTTGATACGGCAAAATTAATCCCAAAAAGCCCTCTTCTTTTGCTTTAATGGCAATAGACAATGCCCCTTTAATGGGTTGCAAACCACCGTCGAGTGATAATTCGCCCATAATAACATACTGAGAAACCATATCGGATTTGATTTGAGCCGAAGCGGCTAATATGCCAATGGCCAAAGTGAGGTCATAAGCAGAACCTTCTTTCCGTAAATCGGCGGGAGCCATATTGACGGTGATTTTCTTTCCGGGAAATTGATATTGATTGTTTTTTAGGGCTGCCGCAATGCGGTAACTGCTTTCCTTGATGGCCGAATCGGGTAAACCGACCAAGTGGTAGCCGATGCCATTATCGATATTTACTTCAACGGTAATGGTGGTGGCTTCAACGCCAAAAACGGCGCTTCCAAATACTTTTACTAACATGGCGTATACTTATTAATGGGCTGATAATGATACAAATATAGGAAAATTTTTGAAATAAAAAATCCCGATGACTCGGGATTTACTTTATTTTTTGAATTGGAATATTCCTTCTTCTAGCCATTTTTTGTAGGCCTCAGCGTCGGGCGTATAGCCAATGGGTTTCGAAATGTCTTGCCCGTCTGAATCTAGTACTATGTAATAGGGTTGGGCATTGTTTTTATACCGGGTGATTTGATAATCACTCCATTTGTTCCCAATTGTAAGTATCTCTTTACCCGTTTCTTTAGAAATATATTGTGCCGATTTAGGCAACTCTCTTTTATCGTCTACATACAACGAAATCAAGACCACTTGCTCTTTTAAAACAGCCAAAATTTCGGGTTTTGACCACACAAAATCTTCCATTTTTCTACAATTCACACATGCGTGTCCGGTAAAGTCTAGTAAAACAGGTTTCCCTACTTTTTTGGCATAAGCCAATCCTTGTTCGTAATCATGAAACACGGGTATACCGTGCGGACCCGCCTCGGCATGAGCCGGCAAACTACTTGTTGAAGGGGTAGATTCACCTGAAGTACCAATTCCCATCGGACTTTCGCTATAGGTCATTGGTGGTGGAAATCCTGAAATGATTTTTAATGGAGCCCCCCACAAACCTGGGATTAAATAAATCGTAAAAATGGTCACAAAAATTGCCATGAATAATCGACCAATTGATAAATGTGTCATCGGACTATCGTGAGGTAAAGTAAGCTTTCCAAAAAGATAAACTGCCCAAGTTCCAAAGATGGCAATCCAAATTCCTAAGAAAACTTCACGCTCTAACAAGTGCGCTTGAATTACCAAATCAGCGTTGGATAAAAATTTAAAGGCCAATGCCAATTCTAAGAAACCTAAGGAAACCTTTACCGTATTCAACCAGCCTCCCGATTTAGGTAACGTGTTCATCCATCCGGGAAACATCGCAAATAACATGAAGGGTAATGCCAATGCCGATGAAAAGCCTAACATACCAACAATAGGTGCTAAACCTCCTTTTGAAGCGGCCTCTACCAATAAAGTACCAACAATTGGACCCGTACAAGAAAACGATACGATGGCTAAAGCTAATGCCATGAATAAAATGCCCACAAATCCGCCTCTATCAGCTTGTTGATCTACTTTATTTGCCCAAGAATTGGGCAATACAATTTCAAAAGCACCCAAGAAGGAAGCGGCAAAAAACACCAATAATCCAAAAAAGATCAGATTAAACCAAACATTCGTTGATAAAGCGTTTAATGAATCGGCACCAAATATACCGGTTACTAACGAACCCAAAATAACATAAATTAGTATGATTGAAACCCCATACAAAATGGCATTTCGCTTCCCTTCGGCCTTAGTTTTACTTTGTTTCGTAAAAAAGCTCACCGTCATCGGAATCATTGGAAATACACAAGGAGTCAATAATGCTGCAAAACCACCTACAAATGCCAACAGAAAAATAGACCAAAGACCTTTCTTTTCTTCCACTGGAGCCGATGAATCTCCTGTAGGATCAGCATCTTTTGCAACCAATGATTGTGCTGTATTCATAGTATCTTTGACTTGAACTAGTGAATCATTTGGCGTTGTTCCATCCACTAAAGCAACCGAAGTTTCTGATTCCTCTATTTTTATTTCCGGTAATTGAAATGTAAACGTGTTATCTTGTTGAATGCATTGCTCTTTACAGGCTTGGTATTCCACAAAAACTTTAACTTCTTTAAGTTTAGGATTGGTTACTTTTATGAGTTGTTTGAACTGAGCCGATTTGGCAAAATAATACTCATCCACTTCAAAAATATCGTTGAATACTTTCTTGTACGGACTTTCTTTGGTTTTACCCACTAAACTATAATTGCCTTTTGCGTTTTTAAAATCAAAAACCGTAGGAAGAGCTCCACCATCAGGCGTATATTGGGAATACATATGCCATTCGTTTTCTATGGTAGCTTCCATTACCAATTCAAACTCTGTCGCCGATTTTTGAACTACTTTACTTTTCCATTTGACTGGATTTAAGATTTGACCTTGCGCAAAAAAGGTAAATGCTAATAATATAAAGGTAATTTTCTTCATTATTTTAATGCTATTTGAATCGTTTTTACTGTGTCTTTTTGGGCTAAAAATCGTTGGTCCGCTCGTTTGCCAATTACCCAAATAATTTGGTCATCGGTACACAACAACCATTGCTTGTGTTTGTCCAATAGTGAATATTTTTCGTCTTTGAAATATTTACTGAGTTTCTTCTTCCCTGTCATGCCCGAAGGATAAAAACAATCGCCGGTTCTCCATTTTCTTAGAGTAAGTGGAAATCTAATTTTATCATCATCGACAAATATACAATTTGAATCGGATTCTGAAAGGTAACTTACGTTACAGAATGAAATATTTAAGGGAACATTAACTTTACTTTCTTTTGAATCGATCAAAAAAACCGCTTCGGTAGCCGTCTCATTTCTTTCCGTCAAGATTAATTTTTTACGGTCTTTTAGCAGTACATGTGTGGGTGAAAAAACTTGTTTTCCCGACTGTGCGCTTACCAAATCATATACGTCATTCCAAGCCGTAAATCCATACGGAACCAACCATTTGTACAAATAGGCCTGATAATTTTGGAAAGTTAACAAGGGGCTAAGCTGTATTTCCATTTGATATTCTTGTGCAACTACCACTTTATCATAAACGAGTTTTGATGCATCAGCAACCATAGACGCTGCTTGGTGCAAATGATCAATAGTGTTCTGGAACGAAGCAAGAAAATTTTCGTTTGCTTCTTTAAATACAGGAATAATTGTATGGCGTATTTTATTTCGAAGGTATTTGTCGGATGCATTGCTCGCATCTTCTCGCCATTGGATATTATGCGCTTGGGCATAGGCTTCAATTTCCAATCTTGAAAAAGGTAACATCGGACGAATAACACTTTCATTTTGAGCCGGAATTCCGGTTAAGCCCTCCAATCCTGTTCCTCTCGAAAAATTAATAAGAAAGGTTTCAAGAGAATCATCTAAATGATGTGCCGTTAGCAAATACTTGCAATTTGTGGCTGCCATTTTTTCGTAAAACCATTGATAACGAAGGTTACGGGCTGCTACTTGAATGGATTCTTTATTTTGAGCAGCTTTCACTTTAGTATCAAAGGCTTGTGTATGAATTGTAATTGCTTGTTGCTGACAGTAGGATACTACAAACTGCAAATCGGCATCACTCTCTGTACCACGCAGCTGAAAATTACAGTGCAAAACTTCAAAATTTAAGTTGAGTTGGGCACACAAATGAACCAAAACCATACTGTCAATTCCGCCGCTGACCGCTAAGAACAATTTCTTGTCTTTTAATTGAGGAAAATTTTGGCCGATGTGATTTTGGAATTTTGTAAGCATTATCAAAAGTAATTAGTAAAAAGGGAAAAGGGATTAGTTTTCTGATAATTTATTGTTGAGCGAATTTAGCATTTTTTCTATTTCAATAGACAATTCGTTAATTTCTTTACAATCGTCTATGGAAATAAAGTTTAAATTAATTGCAATTTCTATTTGGGTTTGACATTCAAATAAAGAACCTCTAGCAATTTGCAAAAATCTTGAATAATCTTTTTTATAATTTCTCCCATAACCTTCAGCAATATTTGAAGGAATAGAAACTGAACTTCTCCTAATTTGTGAAATTAATCCAAATTTTTCACTCTCAGGAATACTTGATGAAAGAGAATATACCAATGTAACCCAAGTCATTGATTTTTGCCAAACTATTAAATCTCTATAACTTTTCATATCTATTGCTTTTTACTTTTCCCTAATCCCTTATTACTTTACCCTATCGTAACACCTCAAACATCGCTTTTGCCTTTAGCAAACATTCTTCATACTCATTTTCAGGCATAGCTAGAGCGGTAATAGCACTTCCAACAGAAAACGAAAGATATTCTTTTTTTGCATTGTACAAGATGCTTCGAATGACCACATTGAAATCAAAATCGCCACTGGGTGTAAAATAGCCAACTGCACCACTATACAATCCACGCTTGGTTTCTTCTAGTGCTTCAATAATTTGCATGGCCGAAATTTTTGGCGCACCGGTCATACTTCCCATTGGGAAAGTCGTTCGAATGATTTCAACAGGTGAAGTTGTATTTTCGACTTCGGAAACAATTGTAGAAATCATTTGATGTACTTGCTTAAACGTATATACTTCACACAATTCTTCTACTTGAACACTTCCTTTTGTAGCGGTGTGCGATAAATCGTTTCGAACCAAATCAACAATCATGATATTCTCGGAACGTTCTTTTTCGTTTTGCGCCAAATCAGATTTAAAATGTTCATCTTGTCCTAAATCGAAACTTCTTTTGGCTGTTCCTTTTATCGGTTGGGAAATTACTTTTAAACCTTCTTTTCGCAAATAACGTTCGGGTGATGCAGACAATAAATAGTGTGCTGCATTTTTAAAATAGACCGCAAAAGGAGCTTCAGAAATGGCATTTAATTTATGATACATTTCTAAAGGATCAATTTTAGTGTTTTCGGCATAGAATTCCATACAAAAATTAGCTTCATAGATATCGCCACGCTGAATATGTTCGAGCATTTTTGAAACTTTTAAAAGGTAACTTTCTTTTGAAATGCGTTGGTTTATGGTGATGGATGATGGGTGATGGGCGATGAATGTTGTTGAAAGAATTTCTTCGAAATCCGACTCTATTTCATCATCGCACATTCGTAAATACTGTATTTCCACTTGATTTCCTTTGATTAAAAACAACTTTTTGGGTTGGAAAAAAAATAAATCTGGAAAGGCTAATCCGTCGAAATTATCGGAATGTAAATCTTCAATATCATTTTTTAAGTCATAGGACAAATACCCAAACAACCAATCCTTGGTCTGACTTTGGTATTGTTGCAAATCCTGAAAAGCATTCGTACAATCGGTTTGAAGGGATGTAAAGGCATCGACAGCTACTACCACATCATAACTTGAATACTTCTGATGGTAGGCATTGGAATCCAACAAAACCACCTCTCTAAATTGGTTGGCCCAAGATAGCAGTTGATTTGTAAAGTTTGGAAAAGCAGCAATATCTTTTGTGATCGTTGTTCTCAATCTACCGGAATTAGAAGTTCAAAAATACAATTTTCATAACAAATAATTAGTATATTTGATAGATTAACCAATAAAACAAACAAATTATGAGAATGGCAATTTTAATTGTACGCATTTTACTTGGAGCTTTTATGGTATTTGCTTCAGTAACCTATTTTTTCAATTTAATTGAAGCAGAAGCACCCACTGGAAATCTTTTGACGTTTATGACCGGTGTCATGGCATCAAAATACCTATTACCATTGGCAAAAGCTGTGGAATTAATTGCTGGACTTAGTTTATTAAGCGGCAAATGGATGAAAGTAACGTTATTAGCCTTACTCCCTATTTCGATCAATATCTTTTTAATACATACGGTTACCCAAGTTTCAGAGGTACCGGTTGCGATTTTTGTATTGGGTGCTAACTTATTTTTAATCTATGCCCATTGGGAATCTTACAAAGTTTTGTTTAAAGATTAACAATTATCGCTGCATTAAAAAATCCCAAACTCCATTTCAGGAATTTGGGATTTAAATTTTGTGATTTATAACTATACGTGTAACGATCTGTTTTCTGTTGCTGCTAAAGCAGCTTCTTTAATGGCCTCTGCAAATGTTGGGTGTGCGTGAGACATTCTTGAAATATCCTCTGCACTGGCTCTAAATTCCATGGCGGTAACCGCTTCTGCAATTAAATCGGCACATCTTGCACCAATCATGTGAACCCCTAAGACTTCATCTGTTTTGGCATCAGCTAAGATTTTTACAAAACCATCCGTATCGCCTCCTGCTCTAGCTCTTCCTAAAGCTTTGAATGGAAAACTTCCGGCTTTATATGCGATCCCATCGGCTTTCAATTGCTCTTCTGTTTTACCCACTGCAGCAACTTCTGGCCAGGTATATACAACACCCGGAATTAAATTGTAATCGATGTGTGGTTTTTGTCCTGCAATAATTTCAGCAACCATCACCCCTTCTTCTTCTGCTTTGTGAGCCAACATGGCGCCACGAACGACATCACCAATTGCGTAAATATTTGCCGCTGAAGTTTGTAAATGATTGTTGACTTCGATTTGACCTCTATCGGTAACTTTTACACCAGCTTTTTCTGCGTTCAATCCGTCTGTATAAGGACGACGACCCACAGAAACTAATGCATAATCACCATCTAATGTAATGATTTCGCCTTTAGCATTTTCAGCTTTTACCGTCACTGCATTTTTAGCTCGCTCTACCGATTGTACTTTATGTGACGTGTAGAATTTCATGCCTTGTTTTTTCAACACTTTTGTCAATTCTTTAGATAAAGAAGCGTCCATTCCTGGGATGATTCGATCCATAAATTCTACTACAGAAACTTGTGCTCCCAATCGTAAATATACTTGACCTAACTCTATTCCGATAACGCCACCACCAATAATAACCAAATGTTTTGGAACTTCTTTCAGTTTCAAGGCTTCTGTTGAAGTGATAATTCTATCTTTATCTAATTTGATAAATGGCAAGTTGGAAGGTTTTGAACCCGTAGCAATAATAATATTTTTTGATTCAATGATCTCAGATGAACCGTCGGCTTTTGTTACTTTTACTGAAGTAGCGCTTTCAAACGACCCCACCCCGTTAAAAACGGTAATATTATTCTTGTCCATTAAGAATTTAACCCCTCCAGAAGTTTGATCCACAACCGCTTGTTTGCGTGCAATCATTTTTTCTAAATTCACTTTTACTTCACCCGAAACTTCAATTCCGTGATCGGCAAAGTGTTGCAATTCTTCATAATGATGTGAAGAAGCTAACAATGCTTTTGAAGGAATACACCCAACGTTTAGACACGTTCCTCCAAGTGTCGAATATTTTTCAATAATGGCTGTTTTAAAACCCAATTGGGCACAACGGATCGCCGAAACATATCCTCCAGGTCCAGAACCTATAATGGTTACATCAAATTGACTCATGATTTTATATAAAGTTTGTTGTTTGACTTAATTTCGATTACAAAAGTAAGGCTTTTTGAATTAATTATTTACAGATAAATTGGTAAATTATTATAGCTTTTTAGAGTTCAAATGCGGATGTGTTTTTAACTTCACCAATCATAAATGAACTGTGCGTACTTCCGATATGTTGCAAACCGGTGAGTTTGGTCACCATGAATTCGCGGTATTCATCCATGTCTTTTACATTGACTTTCAAAATGTAATCGTAATCGCCACTCACATGAAAGCATTCGGAAACTTCTTTCAATAGCACGACTTCGCTTTCAAAGGTGTGAATGACTTCCTTAGTATGTTGGATCAATTTTACATGGCAAAACACTACAAATGCTTTTTCAATTTTCGTTCGATCTAATAACGCCACATACTTGCGAATAATTCCTTCGCGTTCCAACTTTTTAATGCGTTCATACACAGCAGTAACCGATAAGTTCAACACCATAGAAAGTTCTTTGGTGGTTTTTTTTGTGTCTTCTTGTAATAATCCAAGTATTTTTTTATCAATGGTATCCATAAGCGCTTCAACTTTTTTGAGGTGATTGTTACTAATTTCTGTTCAAAAGGTCTAATTTTATCTAATATAGATTTATTATCTACGAATTTATAAATAAAATGAATAAAAAACTAATTTTAAACAAATGCATTGAAAAATAAATTATAATTTCTGAAATTTGATAACTATTCAACCCATTAACTAGTAACATATGAAACCATTTCACCCAGCTGACCGAATTCAAGATCTTCAATATTTTGGGGAATTTGGCGGTGTAAACCCATCCATTTCTGACAGTTCGACTTATACGTTTCTTTCAGCAAAAACCATGTTTGACACCTTTGAAGGCAATGCCGAAGGTTGTTATTTGTATTCCCGACATTCATCGCCCAGCAATTTATATTTAGACAAAGCATTAGCAGCTATGGAAGGTACCGAATCGGCAAATGTGGCGGCTTCGGGAATGGGCGCCATTACGCCAACTTTATTACAACTTTGTGGCAATGGCGATCATATTGTATCCAGTCGCACCATTTATGGAGGCACGTATGCCTTTTTGAAAAATTTTGTTCCCCGAATGGGCATACAAACCTCCTTTGTGGACATTACCAAATTAGACCTAGTAGAAGCTGCTATTACATCCAATACAAAAGTATTATATTGTGAAACCGTAAGTAATCCGTTGTTGGAAGTTGCCGACATTGCTTCACTCGCAAAGCTTGCTAAAAAACATGATTTAAAATTAGTGGTCGACAACACCTTTTCCCCTTTATCGGTAGCTCCGGCAAAATTAGGCGCTGATATTGTAATTCATTCGTTGACCAAATACATCAACGGAAGTAGTGATACCGTGGGAGGTGTGGTTTGTGCTTCTCAAGAATTCATCAACAGTTTAAAAAATGTGAATGATGGTGCTAGTATGCTTTTGGGGCCTACTATGGACAGTTTGCGTTCGGCTTCGGTAATGAAAAACCTGAGAACCTTACACATCAGAATGAAACAACACAGCCATAACGCCATGTATTTGGCAAACAAATTTGAAGCCGACGGCATTAAAACAGTGTATCCGGGATTAGCAAGTCATCCAAGTCATACCATCTACAAATCGATGATTAACCCAGAATATGGTTTTGGCGGGATGATGACCATTGATGTTGGTTCGTTAGACAAAGCCAATGCCTTGATGGAATTGATGCAAGAACGAAATTTAGGATATCTAGCGGTTAGTTTAGGATTTTATAAAACCTTATTTAGCGCACCAGGAACGTCTACTTCATCGGAAATTCCTTTAGAAGAACAAGCCGAAATGGGTTTAACCGATGGTTTGATTCGTTTTTCAATAGGACTTGATAATGACATTGAACGCACCTATCAAATGATGCGCCAATGCATGAAAGAATTAAACATAGTTTAAAACATATCCAATAAAAAAAGCCCTCAAATTAGTTCTTGAGGGCTTTTTAATTTTATTTGTTTTCCAAATTCAGCTTGCTATTTTTTCGGCTAAAACCAAAATAGATTACCAGTCCGATGAGCAACCAAATGGTAAAGTAAATCCAATTCCAAACGCTCAACTCGGCCATCATATACAAACAACTTACCAAACCAAGTAACGGAATCAAAGATAAATTTTGGCGCCAAGACCATACGGCAAAGCCCAATAACGAAATTAAGAAAATCCACATCGGAATTTTATGCTTGAAAAGTGCAAATCCACTTTCATATTTTAAACTAGCATCGATTGGCATTGCATCCACAACATTTTTATAGGTTGCTTCATCTTCCGATATTGAACTTAACACTTCTTCTAAATCGGCGTTAGTCTCTTTTACAAAACCTTTCTCTTGCAAATAGGTTACAACTGCTTCGGTATCTGTTTCCTTAAGTGACGTTACAATTGTGCCTGCCTCATTAATTTGTTTTTCATTGGTAATAAAATCCATAGTGGCCGACTTATTCACTGAAAAAGCAATCGTAACTCCAATTAATAATAGTACTGGAAAAATATATCTTGAATTTACATATGGCGTTTTGAATTTTCCACGAGGAATATCGGTTCTGTTTTGCAATACCAAAACTCCCGCACAAACCAATACAAAGGCAAATAAGGTTCCAATACTACACAAGTCCGTCACCATGGTCAAATTTAAAAACAATGCCGGAACTGCCACCACAAAACCAGTTACAATCGTTGCATAGGAAGGCGTTTTGTATTTTGGATGCACTCTTGAAAAACGTTTGGGTAATAGACCATCACGGCTCATGCTCATCCAAATACGCGGTTGTCCCATTTGAAATACTAACAATACGCTTGCCATAGCAACCACAGCACTTACTGCAATGATTCCCGACATCCATTTTAAATCGAGTTTTTCAAACACAAATGCTAAGGGATCGCCCACATTTAAATCGGCATAATTGACCATACCGGTTAAAACCAAAGCGATAACCACATATAGAATCGTACAAATAATAATGGCCCACATCATTCCTTTGGGTAAATCGCGCTGAGGATCTTTACATTCTTCGGCCGTGGTAGAAATCGCATCAAAACCTATATAAGCAAAGAAAACAGCTGATACTCCTTTTAATATTCCACCTACTCCATTTGGCGCAAACGGATCCCAATTGGCCGTATCTACATAAAACACTCCCACCGCTATTACTAATAATATGATACATAATTTCACCACTACCATTAAGTTGCTGGCATTTCGCGATTCTTTCATACCTCGGTATACCAACCACGTAATGATTACAATGATCAACAAAGCTGGTAAATCGGCCACCAAATGAAAACCACCTATTGCCGGCGAAGTTGTCCAAGCCGTGTAAGCCGATTGTAAGGATTCGGATAAATTTTCAAATGATTTGCCGCCATTCATCAATGCCGTAGCTTCTTCAAAACCTTTAGATGCTGTTAGATAATCCATTTGAATCCATTGGGGCAAATGCAAGCCACCACTTTCGAGCAAGCCCGTGAAGTAATCGCTCCACGAAATGGCAACGGTTATATTACCAATGGCATATTCCATAATTAAAGCCCAACCAATTATCCAAGCGATGATTTCACCAAAAGCCACATAAGAATACGTATAAGCACTTCCTGAAACCGGCACCATAGAAGCAAATTCGGCATACGCAAAAGCTGCAAAACTACATGCAATGGCAGTAAAGATGAATAAGAAAATCACCGCAGGACCACCATCGGCACTCGCTTTTCCAATTGTGCTAAAAATTCCCGCACCAATAATTGCCGCAATTCCAAAAGCAGTTAAATCTCTAGCTGTTAAATGTTTTCCAAGCGAATGGTGTCCGTCGGCTTCATTTTTTGCAACTTGTTTTAAAATATCCTCAACTGTTTTTCTTCTGAATAAATTTGAAAAATTCATATATAATTGGGTATTGGTTTGAAAAAATTACGAAAAACAAATATAGGATTTTATTGTTTAGTACCAATAAAAAATCACTTACACAGGCTATAAGTAAAATCTATATTCAAATAAAAATTAACCATGATTTAACTATAGTTGTGGTTTATTTATTCGTAAATTTGCAGAAGAAAATTAATAACATTTAAATCATACCATTATGGCATTAGTAGGAAAAAAATTCCCAAACATTACAGTTGACGCAATTTCGCACATGGGCGATAATTTAAGAATCAACGTGTTAGAAGAAGCGGTAAACAACAAGAAAAAAGTATTGTTGTTTTGGTACCCAAAAGATTTCACTTTTGTATGTCCAACAGAATTACACGCTTTTCAAGCCGCTTTAGCTGAGTTTGAAAAAAGAAACACAACTGTTATTGGTGCTTCATGTGATACAAACGAAGTACACTTTGCTTGGTTAAACACGGCAAAAGACAATGGTGGAATTGAAGGTGTAACATACCCTCTATTAGCTGACACTACACGTAACTTATCAGCTGCATTAGATATTTTAGATGCAGAATGGGTATATAACGAAGCTTTAAACGATGAAATCTTAGACGGATCAAATGTTACGTTTAGAGCGACTTATTTAATTGACGAAGACGGTAAAATTTTCCACGAAAGTGTAAACGATATGCCATTAGGTAGAAATGTAAACGAATATTTACGTTTAATTGATGCGTATACGCACGTTCAAACAAGAGGTGAAGTTTGTCCAGCGAACTGGGAAGAAGGAAAAGACGCTATGAGCGCCGATAGAAACTCAACTGCAGCTTATTTAGCTTCTCATTAAAATAATATGTCAATTATCAATGTGTCAATTAGACAATGATTGGCACATTGACAAATTGTCTAATTAAAAATTAAGAAATTATGTTTTCAGAAATCGAACAAGATAATTTAGCGGAAGTTATTGCTTCAAATGATGTGGTGGTGGTACAATATGCTGCGTCTTGGTGTGGCAATTGCAGAATCATGAAACCAAAATTCAAATTATTGGCTTCACAAAATGAAAATATTCCGTTTTTAATTGTAGATGCAGAGAAATTCCCTGAATCTAGAAAATTAGCTAAAGTAGACAACTTGCCTACATTTGCTACTTTTAAAAATGGCGTATTGCTTAATCAAACGCAAACCAATAAAGCTGAAGTGTTAACCGAATTGGTAAACGAAGTAGTATAGGCTAATCAGATTTTCGGATACTAGATATTCGGAGGTCAGAAAATCCAATCTACGAAAATCTAAAATCAAAAAATATGAAATTACCCGTTATAAAACAGTTGACACAATTTATTGAAGATAACGACCAAGATTATGTGGTTGAAGCCATTGAAGTATTGGAAAACTTATGCGAAGTGTCTTCCTTAAAAGATGAGGAATTGGACGTAATAGGCGAACTCATTTCCAACATGTATGGCGCACTTGAAGTAAACCAACTCATAAAAAATGGTGCCGATAAAAAAACCGCCCTCAACGATTTTATGAAACGGGTGTTAGGCTCCATTGATAAATAATTTTAAACGCTCAATTTCTTGAGCGTTTTTTTATTTATAATATTTATTTTTTAACCAAAACGCTACATTAACTAAAATTATCAAAGCCGGTACTTCTACTAAAGGACCAATGACACCCGCAAAAGCTTGTCCGCTATTGATGCCAAAAACACCTATAGCAACCGCAATGGCCAATTCAAAATTATTCCCCGAGGCCGTAAACGACAAAGCCACTGCATCTTTATAATTGGCGCCAATTTTCTTTGCTACAAAAAACATCAAGAAAAACATGATGGCAAAGAAAATGACTAAGGGTAAGGCGATTTTCAATACATCGAGTGGTAGATCTACAATCATCTCCCCTTTCAAACTGAACATCACCACAATGGTGAACAACAAAGCGATCAAGGTGATGGGCGAAACAAACGGAATAAATTGTTGGTTGAAGAATTTATCGCCAACATACTTTTTAATCATAAACCTACTCACAACCGCCAATGCAAATGGAATTCCGAGATAAATGCCAACTGTTTTTGCGATATCTACAATAGTAATATTCAATTCTAACCCTTTGATTCCGAATAAAGGCAGCATAACTTCCAAATAAAAATAGGCATACAAACTGAAGAAAAACATTTGTAACAAACTGTTAATTCCGATTAAACCAGCAGTTAATTCCCGATTGCCTTCAGCGAGTTCGTTCCAAACGATGACCATGGCAATGCAAGGCGCTAGACCGATGATGATCAATCCCGTCATGTATTCGGGTTCGTCTCTTAAAAAGAATGACGCCAATAAAAACATTAAAAAGGGGCCCACAATCCAAGTAATGAAAAACGAAGCTGATAACAACTTGGGCTTTTCAAACATTTGAGGCACTTTTGAAAAATCAATTTTGGTCAACGGCGGATACATCATTAAAATTAAGCCAATAGCCAAAGGAACATTGGTCGTTCCCGAAGAAAAAGAATTGATAAAATTAGCTGCATTAGGAATAAAATACCCTATTCCTACTCCTATCAACATCGCTAAGAAAATCCAAAGCGTTAAAAATCGGTCTAAAAATCCTAATCGTTTCTTCATATTTATTTAATTTGGGAAAATACAAAATAGAGTTCGCTCGCAATTTGCAAACTGCGTTCGGCATATTTTTCGTTCATTACTACAGTGCCATCAAAGGCTTTTGGATCATCGTATTTAATAGGGAAACGCGCATCCGCACCAAAAACCATTGGACAACCTTCGTCGGCATTACTACACGTCATGATGGCTGCAAAATTATTTTTCGGATTAAAATCATCGAAATACGTTTTCGAAAAACCAATAATCGGATGTTCGTTACCATCAAATTTTACGGCATACACCGGATTTTGTTCTTGACTCAATTGCTGAATTTGAAATCCTTGATTAGCTAGGGTTTCGGCTACTTTTGAAAACAGTGCTGTCGCTTCCGTTCCACCAGAATAGCAATACACATTTTGAATTCCGAAATGAAATGCCATTGTTTGTGCCCAAATTTGCGACAAATGACTTCTTCTGGAATTATGCGTACAAATGAAGTTCAATCGGATTTCTTCGTTTGCATTGACTTTGTTTTGAATGTAATCTGCTAATGGTTTTAAAACTACTTTTCGCTCTTCAGAAACAGTAATTTCAGCAATAAATTGAATGGTTTTTGATAAATTTTCGAACATAACATATATTTTTAACCACAAAGACACTAAGAAGGCACAATGGGCTCAAGGGTTTTAAACTTTTTATTATAAATTTCTTTGTGTGACTTCGTAAAAACTCTGAGAAACTTTGTGCTACACCATTAACAACAACCCGAATCAGGCGAACAACACGACGATTCTTTTGGTTTCCACCCTCCTACTTTAGGTTCCATTTTATCTGCTGGAATCCCACAATGATCTTGCGCCAAACAGGTAGTTTGTTTCGGAGTCAATTGAAAAATTCCGTTTTGGAACTCAATGCCAAACTTTCCAATGGTTTGTGCATCTTGGTATTCTACTTCCAATTCTAGATCCGCACTTTGAAATAATTTCTCGGAAGCATGGATGATTTTATGCACTTTTTCAGCGGTTAATCGGTGTTCGAGATCACCTGCAAACCATACTTGAAACGTAATTACCTTTTCATCACGCACTACATTACCACAATCGATGAAATTTTTGGTAAGCAAACCCATTTCGGTAACATGAAAATGAGGCGGCACAAACGTACCATTGGGCAACTGAATGGTAAATTCTTTGATTGAATCAATACTTGAGATAAATTGTGATAGTTTCATGATTTTAAAGTAATTAATTTTAACAACATTTGTTTTTAAGTTGGTGGCGAATCATCCCAAAATAATTTTCTATTTGGGTGATGGTATTCGGATTGAGGCAATAACAAATGGCCGTTCCTTCGATGGTTCCCTGAATAATATTCGCATTTTTCAACTCTTTCAAATGTTGGGATATGGTGGGTTGGGCCAACGGCAATTCGTTTACGATATCACCACAAATGCAGGAATCTACGGCAAGTAAATACTCTACGATAGCTATTCTTGCCGGATGTGATAAAGCTTTAAACAACGAAGCAAGTTCGTTTTGTGTTGCTGAAAAAGAAGCTGATTTTGAGGCACCCATATTTAATTGATTCATTATATTGCAATATTACGATAAACAAATATATAAAACAATAAAAAAACCCGAAATTGCTTTCGGGTTTTAAAATATGTAGAAAATAAGAGATTATTTACCTCCTTTTTCCATTTTAGCTTTTAATTCAGCAAGAATATCGTTGTTGTCTCCTAATGTAGACGTTTGAGCAGGAGCTGAAGTATTTTCAGTAACTGTTTTAACGATTTTCTCTTCTTCTTCTCTGAAGATTGCTGTATGAGAAGCTACTACTCTTTTGAATTCTTTGTTGAATTCAATTACTTTAAAGTCAGCAGTATCTCCTTTTTTCAATTTTTTAC
>NZ_JBILKB010000071.1:0-9846 GCF_044376915.1 Flavobacterium sp. | reverse complement strand
CATGCTGTATCAAGAACCAGAAGCAAAAATTTTTGCATGTTCTCAAAGTGTGTACCTGGCAGAGCAAATTGCTGAAAAGTATGGCGCTCAACTGGGTAAAGTTACGTTCTCTACTTATAGTGATGGCGAATTTCAACCTTCTTTTGAAGAATCAATAAGAGGATTACGCGTATTCCTAGTTTGCTCTACTTTTCCTAGTGCCGACAATTTAATGGAATTATTATTAATGATCGATGCCGCTAAAAGAGCATCGGCCAGACATATTACCGCAGTGATTCCTTACTTTGGTTGGGCAAGACAAGACCGTAAAGACAAGCCAAGAGTGCCAATTGGAGCAAAACTAGTGGCTAAATTATTAGAAACTGCCGGCGCTACCCGAATCATGACCATGGATTTACATGCCGATCAGATTCAAGGGTTTTTTGAAAAACCGGTAGACCATTTGTTTGCTTCCACTATCTTTTTACCCTATGTGAGAAGTTTAAATTTAGAAAATTTAACCATCGCATCCCCCGATATGGGAGGTTCAAAAAGAGCGTATGCTTATTCTAAATTTTTAGAATCAGACGTGGTGGTTTGCTACAAGCAAAGAAAAAAAGCCAATGTTATCGACACCATGGAGTTAATTGGTGATGTTAAAGGCCGAAATGTTATTTTAGTAGACGACATGATTGATACCGGAGGAACCTTAGCCAAAGCGGCCGATGTTATGATGGAAAAAGGAGCTTTAAGTGTAAGAGCTATTTGTACACATCCGATATTATCTGGAGAAGCGTACGAAAAAATTGAAAATTCTAAATTGTTAGAATTAATTGTTACCGATTCTATTCCATTGAAGAAAGAATCGAATAAAATTAAAGTGGTGAGTTGTGCTCCCCTATTTGCAGAAGTAATGCATATGGTACAAAACAACACGTCTATTAGTGGTAAATTTTTGATGTAATCAAGAACAACCACCTGAATACGTATTTATTAATTATATATATTTTACAATGAAATCAATTACGATTAAAGGATCAGAAAGAGAAAACGTAGGTAAAAAGGCAACGAAAGCCGTACGTGATGCTGGAATGGTTCCTTGCGTTATCTACGGAGGAAATCAGCCAGTTCATTTTGTTGCAGACGAAAGAGCATTTAAAGATTTAGTTTACACTCCAAACGCACACACAGTTGTAGTTGAGTTAAACGGAACGTCTTATAATGTAATCATGCAAGACATTCAGTTTCACCCAGTTTCTGACAAAATTTTACACATCGACTTCTTCCAATTAAGCGACGATAAAGAAATCGTTATGGAAGTGCCTGTTAAAATTACAGGAACGTCTCCAGGGGTATTATTAGGAGGTGTTTTACGTTTAAACCAACGTCGTTTAAAAGTAAAAGCATTACCTAAAAACTTACCTGATTTTGTAGAAGCAAGTATCTCTGAATTAGAAATGGGAAACAAATTGTATGTAACTAAATTACCTACAAACAATTTTAAATTAATGCACCCAGATAATACTGTAGTTTGTCAAGTGAGAATTTCTCGTGCGGCAATGAAAGCGGCACAAGAAGCTGCCAAAGCAGAAAAAGGAGCAAAAAAGAAAAAATAATTCTTTTCCAATGCATACTAAAAGCATCAGTTGATACTGGTGCTTTTTTTTATACATTAAAGTTTCTAAACTTTATACTACTTTTACATCATGAATTGGTTTTTAAACATCTTTAAAATAAAGACACCAGTAGAGAACATTCCAATGAAAAAATTTTTAATTGTTGGGCTGGGGAATATCGGCTCAGAATATGCAAATACAAGACATAATATTGGCTTTAAGGTTTTAGACTATATTGCCAATCAAGAAGGCATTTCGTTTCAAACACTTAAATTAGGGGATCTGGCCGAACTCAAAATAAAAGGCCGAACAATACTCCTACTGAAACCAAACACCTACATGAACTTGAGCGGAAAAGCAGTTAACTATTGGTTGGAAAAAGAAAAAATTGAAAAAGAAAATCTTTTGGTCATCACCGATGATTTAAACCTGGCCTTTGGCACCATCCGCATTAAAACCAAAGGAAGTGATGGCGGACACAACGGATTAAAAAACATACAATTAGTACTCAATTCTACCGAATATCCCCGCTTCCGATTCGGGATTAGTGACGCCTTTAAAAAAGGAAAACAAGTCGATTATGTGTTGGGCGAATGGGACGACACCGAAAAAGAACAACTGAAAGAACGACTCGCACTAAGTGCCGAAATAGTGAAATCTTTTGCTTTGGCAGGATTAAACACAACGATGAACCAATACAACGGAAAATGAAAATTATTAAAATCACAAGATTACTATCGATAAACTAAAAAATTATCAATAGTAATTGTAAATAATTATAGTATTATTGGTTTATAAATTTTGAAATATTGTTTTTTAATTTAAATTTGTAGTTGATTTACTAATTAATCCCGAAAATACCCATGAAAAAAATTACCCTTTTATTACTAACTTTTATGGCCCTATTCTCTTATGGCCAAAACATAAAAGGAGGTAGAATTGTATTTGGAAAAACGATTTCTCCAGAAAATATTACCCCTGAAGGCTACATAAGATGTGCTTCAAACGAATATGAAGAATATTTAAAATTACAAAACCCAAAACTAGAAAGCAGAGCGCAATTTGAAAATTGGATGGCCCAAAAAATTCAAGAAGCAAACGCTATTCAAAATGTAAGTTCGCAAAGCGGCGGAATTATTTATATTCCTGTTGTCGTTCACGTAATTCATAATGGTGATGCTTACGGCGTTAGTGAAAACATTACCGACGAACAAGTCCAATCACAAATTACAGTAATGACCCAAGATTTTAGAAAAATGGTTGGAACCAGAGGTTTTAATACAAATGCAGTTGGAGCTGATGTTCAAATTGAATTTGTTTTAGCAAAAGTAGATCCTAATGGAAATCCAACAAATGGTATTGATAGAGTAAATTTATGTCAAGCAGCTTGGTCAACGACTGATATAGACAACATAGTAAAACCAACTACTATTTGGGATCCTACACAGTATATGAACATGTGGTCTGTAAATTTTTCAAATTCGCAATTGTTAGGATATGCTCAATTTCCTAGTAGCTCTACCTTAAGTGGTTTGAATGCAAATGGTGGTTTAGCAAATACCGATGGCGTTGTGGCTGGATTTCGATTTTTTGGAAGTTCAGACATTACAACTGGAGCTTTTAGCCCTCCTTATGACAAAGGAAGAACCATGACACACGAAGTAGGTCACTTCTTGGGATTAAGACACATTTGGGGAGATAATAGCTTGCCAGCATGTCCTGATACAAATACATACCTTGATGAAGATTTTTGTGCTGACACGCCTGCAGCAAGTAGTGCAAATTCTGGATGTCCTACAGGCACAAATAGTTGCCCATCAAATCCCGGAAATGATATGATTGAAAATTATATGGATTATACAAATGATGCATGTATGAATATTTTCACAAATGATCAAAAAACAAGAATAACAACCGTAATGAACAATTCTCCTAGAAGAGTATCCTTAAAAACTTCAACAAAAGATGTAGCTATTTCTTTGTTTGCAAATGATGCTGAAGTAAAAATTGAAAATACTTGTGGTACTGTTAATCCTACTTGTACAAACCCAAATCCAACTGCTCCTGCAAAAATTATTTCATTATATAATAGAGGAACATCTAACTTAACATCGGCAACCATTAGTTATTCTATGAATGGTGGAGCCAACCAAATTCAAAACTGGTCTGGAAATTTAGCCCCTAACAAATATGCTTTAGTAACGTTAACTAACTCTACAGTTAATGGTACTTTAAATGTTTCTATTACCTCGGTAAATGGTGTTGCCGATCAAAGAGCGTCTAACAACACAGCGTCTAAGGTTTTTGGAAATGCTACTGGCGCACTTGCATATGCTAATTCAACTTCTTTTACTTTCAATTTAACAGGAGACCGATGGGGTACTGAAATTGATTGGACGTTAAAAAATCAAGCGGGGGAAACGTTATATAGTGGTGGCCCGTATACAGATGCCGCTAATGATGGCACTCAAGTATTAGTAACCAATCAAGCATGGACATTGCCTGCTAACGGTTGTTATACTTTAACCGTTAATGATTCTTATGGCGAAGGCCTATTTGATGGCGTTGGTCAAGGTTTCTATACTGTAACTTCTGGAAGCACTACATTAGTAAATGTTACCGATTTTGTTGAAAGTGGAAACCCACCAAATACCCCAATTTCTAGAATAAGTTATTTTACAAATAACGCAGCACTTTCCAGTGAAGACTTTAACGCATTAGAAGACGTGAGCTTGTTTCCAAACCCTTCTAATGACTATTTCACCATTTACTTGCCTCAAAACATTCAAAGAGCTGGTAAACTTGAAATTTATAACAGCATAGGCCAACAAATTGCTGTGAAAGAAATTGCCTCTGACAATGATTTACGCATCAATGTTTCTAATTATTCAAATGGTGTGTATTTCTTAAATTTAACAATAGGTGAACAAACCAAAACGTTGAAATTTATTAAGAATTAATTATTTTAACTAATATTATTAAAAAAGGGTTGAACACGTTCAATCCTTTTTTATTTTTGTAAAAAATATACGTTGCAAGTCAGCCAATCCATAAACGCATTTTCTTCCACTAAAAAAACCATCGTTACTTTAGGTACGTTTGACGGGGTTCATTTGGGCCATCAATCCATTCTTAACAAACTACTCGAAGCTACAGAAAATGGCTTTTATGAAAGTGTCGTGCTCACTTTTTACCCCCACCCAAGGATGGTTTTACAACAAGAACATTCCCTTCAACTTTTGAATTCAATGGATGAAAAAAGAATGCTGCTTGAAAAAAGTGGAATTGATCATTTAATCATTCATCCGTTTGACAGTGCCTTTTCTAAATTAAGTGCAGAAGCTTTTGTGAAAAAAGTATTGGTAGAACAATTACAGATTCATAAAATAATTATTGGCTATGACCATCGCTTTGGAGAAAACAGATCGGCGAACATTACCGATTTAATCGAATTTGGAAAAAAATACAACTTTGAAGTAGCACAAATTAACGCCGAAGAAATCAACGAAATTGCGGTGAGTTCCACAAATATTCGTACAGCACTAGGCAATGGATCCATTCAACTTGCCAATAGCTATTTGGGCTACAACTATTTTTTTTCAGGCAAAGTAGTCAAAGGAAAACAACTCGGAAGAACAATCGGTTTTCCTACTGCAAATCTGGAACTACTAGAACCCTTTAAACTTATCCCAAAAAAAGGCGCTTACGTGGTGTATAGCACGATAAATAGTATCCGTGTTTTTGGCATGATGAACATTGGACACAATCCAACCCTGGGAGAAAATGAAAGAACCATTGAAGTGCATTTTTTAAATCTCAACGAAGATTTATATGATGCCGTTTTGTGTATATCACTACTTGATTTTATTCGTCCGGAGGAAAAGTTTAGTTCGGTCGAAGCGTTAAAATCACAACTCCAAAAAGATCGGGACTTTTCAAAAAAATATATAATTGATAATTTTCAAACTTCTTAACATAAAAAAATCCCGAATCACTTCGGGATTTTGTTTTAGGAATGCATCTCTGTAAAATACTTATAAAATAAAGGAATGGTTTCAATTCCTTTTAAATAATTGAATACACCAAAGTGCTCATTGGGCGAATGAATCGCATCGCTATCTAAGCCAAATCCCATCAATATGGTTTTGGATTTCAATTCTTTTTCAAACAAAGCTACAATAGGAATACTTCCTCCCGATCGCACAGGAATCGCTGGTACTCCAAAGGTTTCGGTATATGCTTTGTTGGCTGCTTTATAACCAACGCTGTCGATTGGTGTGACATAACCTTGGCCGCCATGATGAGGCGTCACTTTTACGGTAACAGCTTTTGGCGCAATACTTTCGAAATGATTTTTGAATAATTCGGTAATTTCTTCCCAATCTTGATTAGGTACTAAGCGCATCGAAATTTTAGCAAAAGCCTTACTCGCAATTACGGTTTTAGCACCTTCACCCGTATACCCCCCCCAAATACCATTCACATCTAATGTTGGACGAATCGAATTTCTTTCATTAGTTACATACCCCTTTTCACCATATACCTCATCAATAGCTAAAGCTTCTTTGTATTTTTCTAAAGAGAAAGGCGCTTTTGCCATTTCAGCTCTTTCTTCAGCTGAAAGTTCTTCTACTTTATCATAAAATCCAGGAATAGTAATATGGTTGTTTTCATCGTGCAACGAAGCGATCATTTTAGTCAACACATTGATTGGATTGGCAACAGCACCACCGTACAAACCAGAATGTAAATCTCTATTAGGTCCGGTAACCTCAACCTCAACATAGCTTAATCCTCTCAAACCAGTAGTAATAGAAGGTTGGGTATTGGAAATCATTCCGGTATCTGAAATCAAAATCACATCATTGGCTAATTTCTCTTGATTACGCGCTACAAACCATCCCAAACTTTTAGAGCCTACTTCCTCTTCCCCTTCGATCATGAATTTCACATTACAAGGTAAACAGTTGTTTTGAATCATGTATTCAAAAGCTTTAACGTGCATGTACATTTGCCCTTTGTCATCACACGCTCCACGTGCAAAAATAGCGCCTTCAGGATGTATGGCTGTAGTTTTGATTACGGGTTCAAAAGGAGGTGACGTCCACAACTCCAGAGGATCGGGCGGTTGCACATCATAATGCCCATAAACCAATACCGTAGGTAAATTTGCATCAATTATTTTTTCGCCGTAAACAATGGGATAGCCTGGTGTTTCACACAACTCCACAAAATCGCATCCAGCTTGCTCTAAACTGGCTTTTACCGCTTCGGCTGTAGCAACCACATCATGTGCATAGGCGCTATCGGCACTTACCGAAGGGATTTTTAATAATTCTATTAATTCATGAATAAAACGTTCTTTGTTCGCTTGAACGTATTGCTTTATATTTTCCATTGTTAGTGTTTGATAAAGTTCAAAAATACAAAAAATTAGCTAAAATTGATTCCGGATATAAATTCATAATCAAAAGCTAACTATTATTCTCTATTTTTGAAAGAAATATCAAACACACATAGCTTTGAAAGAAATTCAGAAAAAAATGGAATATTATTGTGCGTATCAAGAGCGCTGCTACAAAGAAGTAGAAGAAAAACTCTATTCGTATGCTATTACTGTTTCAGAAAAAGAAGCTATTTTAACTTATCTCATAGAACAAAATTTCATCAATGAAGAACGATTTACCCAAAGCTTTGTTCGCGGAAAACACAACTATAAATTATGGGGTAAAAACCGAATCATCAACGAATTGAAATTTAGAAACATCTCGTCCAGAATTATTGAAATTGCCCTCAAAGAACTTCCTGAAACCACTTATTTATCAAATTTTCATGCCCTAGCCGAAAAAAATTGGGAAAACAGTAGCGAAAAAAAAGGCCCCAAGAAAAGCAAAAAATTTGTCGATTTTTTACTCCGAAAAGGATATGAAACCCACTTAATTTTTGAGAAGCTGAAAGAATTAGAAAACAATCAATAAGTCGATGTGTCGATGATGTGGTAATTAAAATAATTGTCTAATTGGCATATTGTCTAATTGTCTCATTGCCACATTAACCCTATCTTTGCGCAAAACAAAATTTCCATGTTAGAAAATAAAGACCAATCCAGAACCAGTATATCACAATTGGGCGAATTTGGATTAATTGATCATTTAACTAAATCGTTTACCGTTCAAAAAGAATCGACCCTAAAGGGTATTGGGGATGATGGAGCAGTTGTGGATTTTGGTTCCAAAAAAGCAGTCATTTCAACCGATTTATTAATTGAAGGCGTTCATTTTGATTTGGCCTACATGCCCTTGCGCCATTTGGGTTATAAAGCCGTTGTGGCAAACGTATCCGATATTTGTGCGATGAATGCCACACCCACTCAAATTACGGTATCTATTGCGGTTTCAAATCGCTTTCCACTAGAAGCTTTGGAAGAATTGTTTGACGGAATTACGATGGCCTCAAAAGTATACAATGTAGAAGTTATTGGTGGCGATACTACTTCTTCTCAAAAAGGATTGATTATTAGTATTACAGCAATAGGTGAAGCAGATGCAGCCGATATTGTCTATAGAAATGGCGCACAAGTTTCCGATTTATTGGTGGTTTCGGGGGATATTGGTGCGGCATATATGGGATTACAAATCTTAGAACGCGAAAAACAAGTGTTTCAAGTGAATCCAAACAACCAACCCGATTTAGAGCCCTACACGTATTTAATTGAACGCCAACTCAAACCAGAGGCCCGAAAAGACCTGAAAGAACTGTTCGAAAAATTAGACTTCAAACCCACAGCCATGATTGATGTTTCAGATGGATTGTCCTCTGAAATCCTGCATTTGTGCAAACAAAGTGGTGTAGGTTGTAATTTATATGAAGAAAAAATCCCTGTAGATCCACAATTGATCAATGTTTGTGAAGAATTCAACTTAGACATCACAACGATTGCCTTAAGTGGCGGCGAAGATTATGAGTTGTTGTTCACTATTAAAATGGACGATTACGATAAAATTAAAGGGAATCCTAACTTCACGGTAATTGGTCACATGACGGCTGAAAGTGAAGGCATGCATTTGGTTACAAGAGCCAATACAAAAATTGCTTTGAAAGCGAGAGGTTGGAATGCTTTAAATGAGTAATTTTCTGTATTCAAAAAAAACAAACCCCAAATTTCAGATGAAATTTGGGGTTTTATCTTAATTCAATAGTATTACATTTTCATCAACCAATTTCGCATAGAAACTTCATTATTGATAATATCGCGTAAGTCTGAAATTTTCACGCGATCTTGTTGCATTGAATCTCTGTGACGAATGGTTACCGTTTCATCTTCTAAAGTTTGATGGTCTACTGTAATACAAAATGGTGTTCCCAATGCATCTTGTCTTCTGTAACGTCTTCCTACAGCATCTTTCTCGTCATACGCTACATTGAAATCCCATTTTAACTCTTCGATAATCTTATTGGCGACTTCTGGTAAACCGTCTTTTTTAACCAACGGTAAAACAGCTGCTTTTGTAGGCGCTAAAACCGATGGCAAACGCAATACGGTTCTGGTCGAACCGTCTTCTAAGGTTTCTTCACAAAGCGAATTGGAAAAAACCGCTAAGAACATCCGGTCCAAACCAACTGATGTTTCTATGACATACGGCGTATAGTTTGAATTGGTTTCATTATCAAAATACTGTAATTTTTTACCCGAAAATTGTTCGTGTGCTTTTAAATCGAAATCGGTTCTTGAATGAATGCCTTCTAATTCTTTAAATCCGAATGGAAAATTGAATTCGATATCAGCCGCTGCGTTGGCATAGTGTGCTAATTTTTCATGATCGTGAAAACGGTAATTTGCCGCTCCTAATCCCAATGATAAATGCCAATTTAAACGTGTGGTTTTCCAGTATTCGTACCATTTCATTTCTTCGCCTGGTTTCACAAAAAACTGCATTTCCATTTGTTCAAATTCGCGCATACGGAAAATAAATTGACGGGCTACAATTTCATTTCTAAACGCTTTACCCGTTTGTGCAATTCCGAATGGAATTTTCATACGGCCTGTTTTTTGGACATTTATGAAGTTGACGAAAATACCTTGAGCCGTTTCGGGACGTAGGTATAAATCCATTGCACTTTCTGCAGAGGCACCTAATTTTGTGCCAAACATCAAATTGAATTGCTTTACATCAGTCCAATTTTTTGAACCACTTTCTGGACAAGCAATTTCTAGTTCTTCAATTAAGGCTTTTACATCGGCTAGGTTTTC
>NZ_JBILKB010000131.1:0-3203 GCF_044376915.1 Flavobacterium sp. | reverse complement strand
CAGGTATTCCATTGCCTGAAAAGTTCACCTTTCCGTTTTACTATGAGCCCCATGAATTAAGCCTTATCGCTGTTCGTGAATTACAAGAGTATCTCGAAACACAAACGGATTTTGATCATAATTTCGGATTAAATCCCAAACAAGAAGGTTTAGTAATCGGTAAAATGTTTGGGGTTTTAGTCTGTGAAAATCAAGCGGGTGAATTAGGTTATTTGTGGGCTTTTTCCGGGAAATTAGCGGAAGTAAATCACCATGCCTATTTTGTACCCACTATTTTTGATATGTTACAAGAGAATAGTTATTTTAGAAAAGAAGAAGCCGTATTAAATGCCCTCAATGAAAAAATAGAAATCTTAGAAAATACTGAAGAACTACAAAGTAAAAAATCACGTTTAGAACATACAATAAATGAAGCAGCTAGAGATATTCAAGACCAAAAAAACAAAATAAAAAGACTAAAAACTGAACGTGATGAAAAACGAAAATCATCTATTAATTTACCAAAAACAACCCTTGAATCCTTAGAAATTACCCTTTCGGAAGAAAGCAAAAAAGAAAGCATTTTACTGAAAAAAATGTCCAAGTACTGGAATTTTCAGATAGAAAAGGCACAAAAAGAATTGGATGAATTCCTAAATCAAATTCAATTACTAAAAGATGAACGCCGAATAAAATCGGGAGCATTACAACAAAAATTATTTGCAGAATATTCCTTTTTAAATGGAATGGGTCATCGCAAAAGTTTAGGTGAACTATTCAATAATAATCCCCCAGCTGGTGCAGGTGAATGTGCAGCACCAAAATTATTGCATTTTGCTTTTGAACACCACTTAAAACCAATTGCCATGGCCGAATTTTGGTGGGGCCAATCACCAAAATCAGAAATACGTAAGCACAAACAATTTTATCCAGCTTGTAAGAGCAAATGCGAACCCATTTTATTAACCCATATGTTGATTGGCTTAGAGATGGAATCTAATCCGTTTGAAGAAAATCCAGCAGAAGGTAAAGATATTGAAATCGTCTATGAAGATGACATACTGTTAGTCATTAACAAACCAGCCGAATTTTTATCGGTTCCAGGAAAAAAAATCACCGATTCGGTTTATCAAAGAATAAAAGAAAGATATCCAGAAGCTACAGGACCATTAGTTGTACATCGCTTAGACATGTCGACTTCGGGGTTGATGCTGGTTGCAAAAGATGAAGCAACCTATGTTAACTTACAAAGTCAATTTATAAAAAGAACCATAAAGAAACGCTATGTTGCTTTACTAGACGGAGTTTTGTTCCAAAAAGAAGGCGTCATTGATTTACCGCTGCGTGTAGATATAGAAGATCGCCCTCGCCAATTGGTTTGCTATGATCATGGGAAATCGGCTCAAACCAAATGGGAAATAATTGCAACTCAAAACAATCAAACACTAGTATATTTCTATCCTATTACAGGAAGAACACACCAATTGCGCGTACATGCCTCACATGAATTGGGATTAAAAACGCCTATTGTTGGTGATGATTTATACGGGACAAAATCCGACCGCTTGTATTTACATGCTGAACAAATCACTTTTATGCATCCCGTTTCAAAAAAAGAAATGAAAATTCAAAAAGAGGCAAATTTTAAAATAATTTAAAACGATCAAAAAAAACCTGAAAAGAAATTTTCAGGTTTTTTTATTATTTATTCAATACGTGATAAGCAATGAGTCCGTCAATAGGACGGCGCAATACATTCCCCACGGTAATACCTCTTTTTGCCAATACTTCAGTTAGTTCATCTTTTAAATAAAATGCGATTGAACCTACAAAATGCACGGGTACATCTTTACAGTTATCAAATTGTTCTACATAATTTTCAACAAAATCTTCCATTTCCATTTGGATGTATTTTTTACAAAAATCAGTGTCTTTATGCTTGATTAAAAACTTAGCAAAAGTCGCTAAATACGCATTAGGATTAGGCTCTTTATATAAATTATGTTTGATATAATCAGCATCTACATTGTATTCTTCCTCAAATTCTTGCGCTAATTCTTTAGGCATTTTATTAAAATAATACCCTCTTAACAAATGGCGACCAAATCGGTTACCCGAACAATCATCCATTGCAATGTAACCCAAAGATTGTACTTTTTGATGCAAAATTTTTCCGTCAAAATAACTACAATTGGATCCTGTTCCAAGAATACAAACAATCGCCTCTGCATCTTTAGGAGTTGTAGCATAAACGGCGGCATACGTATCTTCATGAACGACTACGTTGGCATTTTTAAAATAATTTTGAAAAACCTCGGTTAAAAAATTTTTCATTCGATCGGTTCCACAACCTGCACCATAAAAGAACAAATGTGTGGCTTTATCTTTATTGTGAGAAATATCAAATTTATCATCTAAACGATGTATAATTTCTTCTTTATCTAATACTTCTGGATTTAATCCTAATGATTGTGTAGTGAACAATACCTTACCGTTATCATCAATAGCAATCCAATCGGCTTTTGTAGATCCACTGTCAACTAATAATTTCATAATTTAGAATATAGAGGTACATATTAAAAAAGAACAAAACGAGGCAAAAAAACGACTCACTTTGTTCTTTTCATTTGTGCTATTATTTTAAACCTGCTACGTGAACAGATAAATCAATTAAT
Source organism: Flavobacterium sp. (assembly GCF_044376915.1). GTDB lineage: Bacteria > Bacteroidota > Bacteroidia > Flavobacteriales > Flavobacteriaceae > Flavobacterium. Next base: position 549 of record NZ_JBILKB010000131.1, on the reverse strand, counting down.
TTACTTGAATATCCATATTCGTTATCGTACCATGATACAATTTTAAAGAACGTACTGTTCAATCCAATTCCTGCTTTTGCATCTACGATAGAAGTTCTTGAATCCGAAACAAAATCTTGAGAAACGACTAAATCTTCTGTATATCCTAAAATACCTTTCATTTCATTTTCTGAAGCCGATTGCAACACCTTCATAATGGCATCATAAGTGGTTTCTTTAGCAAGTTTAACTGTTAAATCTACTACAGAAACATCAACTGTAGGAACACGCATTGACATACCTGTTAATTTGCCATTCAATTCTGGAATTACCTGACCCACCGCTTTAGCAGCACCTGTTGATGAAGGAATGATATTGCAGGAAGCTGCACGTCCACCACGCCAATCTTTACGTGAAGGACCGTCACACGTCATTTGAGTTGATGTGGTAGCATGAACAGTTGTCATTAACCCTTCCAAAATTCCAAAATTATCATGAATAACTTTAGCCAATGGCGCTAAACAGTTAGTGGTACAAGACGCATTCGAAACTACTTTATCAGCCGCTGTA
>NZ_JBILKB010000014.1:0-32022 GCF_044376915.1 Flavobacterium sp. | reverse complement strand
GCTTCTCCCAATTTTATGGCAACATAGAAGATTATTGCGTTTTGGCCTTGCTTCCTTCCTATTTAGAACGTGAAGGGTCTTCATTAATTTATATGGTGAAAGATTTAATTGAGAGCAGCCGTCAGGAAGATTCAGGATTTTATTTAAACAATTACACCGAACTTGTAGCCAAATTACAAAAACTAAACAGAGAAGGACAAAACGTAATTTTAATCGGAGTCACCTATGCCCTCTTAGACCTCATCGAATATGCGCAATCCACTTCATTCCCTCTTGAAGGATTAGGGAGCAACCTTATCCTTATGGAAACCGGAGGCATGAAAGGCAAACGCAAAGAAATGATTCGCGAAGAATTGCATGCCCAACTGAGCGCCGGATTTGGCGTTTCAAAAATCCATTCCGAGTACGGCATGACCGAATTGCTTTCGCAAGCATACTCCATGGGCGATGGCCTGTTTGAATGCCCGCCCTGGATGCAAATTCTCATTCGTGATACCGAAGATGCTTTAACGTATGTTCCTGAGGGAAAAACGGGGGGCATCAACGTGATTGATTTGGCCAATATTAATTCGTGTTCCTTTATTGCCACACAAGATTTGGGCAAAAAATATCCCAACCATTCGTTTGAAGTGTTGGGACGTTTTGATCATTCCGATATACGGGGTTGTAATTTGCTGGTGGTTTAACCGTTGATTTGTTTGTTCGAATCTACAGCTTAAACAATTTTAATCACGTAATAATTTTTCTTTCCTTTTTGTAATAACAAGAATTGGTTATTGATTAAATCCGCAGATGTAATTTTATAATCTTCTGCTACTTTCTCTTTATTCAAAGAAATAGCATTCTGTTTTAATTCTCTACGTGCGTCACTGTTTGAAGCTAAGAAATTGGTTTTAGCAGAAAGTGCGGCAATCATATCCAATCCTTCGTTTAATGCTTCTTTTGAAATTTCAGCCTGAGGCACGCCATCAAATACTTCCAAAAACGTTTTCTCGTCTAACTTTTTCAATTCGTCCATAGACGGACTAAAGAAGGCGTTAGATGCAGCAATTGCGTTTTCTAAATCTTCTTTTGAATGCACCATCACCGTAATTTCCTCTGCCAAACGCTTTTGTAAAACACGAAGATGCGGCGCTTCTTGGTGGGTAGCGATTAATTGTTCGATAGTTCCTTTATCTAAAAAAGTAAAAATCTTGATGTATTTTTCGGCATCTACATCAGTAGCATTTAACCAAAATTGATAGAATTTATAAACCGAAGTTTTATCAGCATCTAACCAAACATTCCCTCCTTCCGATTTTCCAAATTTAGACCCATCGGCTTTGGTAATTAAAGGTGTAGTTAATGCGTAGGCTTTTGCTTTATCATCATTTCCAACATTCATTCTTCGCACCAATTCTGTCCCTGTGGTGATGTTTCCCCATTGGTCACTACCCCCCATTTGTAGCATACAATTATAATTTTTATTCAAATGGTAAAAATCGTACCCTTGAATTAATTGATATGTGAACTCCGTAAAACTCATGCCTTCAGCTCCTTCTTCTCCACTTAAACGTTTTTTTACAGAGTCTTTAGACATCATGTAGTTAACGGTAATCCGTTTTCCGATATCACGAGCAAAATCAATGAATGAAAAATCTTTCATCCAATCGTAATTATTTACTAGAATTGGTGCATTATTATCTTTCGCCTCAAAATCTAAAAAACGGGATAAAACACGCTTAATGCCTTCTACATTATGATTCAAAGTAGCTTCATCCAATAAATTTCTTTCATTAGATTTTCCAGAAGGATCACCTATCATTCCCGTTGCACCCCCAACTAATGCGATGGCTTTATGACCTGATTTTCTCAAGTGCATTAATAGAATGATCTGTACTAAACTTCCAATATGTAAAGAGTCTGCCGTTGGATCAAAACCAATATAAGCTGTTGTGGCTTCTTTTAGTAATTGCTCTTCTGTTCCAGGCATCATATCATGAAACAAACCTCTCCAACGTAATTCTTCTACTAAATTCTTCATTTTGTAATTTAATTTTAGCAAAGATAGTTTTTAGTTTAAAAGTTTAAAAGTTTTATTCACATTTCAAAAACAATTCTTCCCACATCTAGCTTCCAGCTTCCATCAAAAAACAGTAACTTTACCCCATGATTTTAGTTACAGGCGCAACAGGTTTAGTAGGCTCTCACTTACTCGTAGCACTTCTTCAAGAAAAAGAGGAAGTCAAAGCCCTATACCGATCCAATGCCCAAATAGAAAAAACAAAAAAAGTATTTGCACACAAAAACCAATTGGATTTGTTTGACAATATCCAGTGGGTTAAAGGTGACATCACTGACATTCCTTCCCTTGAGAAAGCTTTTGAAAAAGTTACACATGTGTACCATTGTGCCGCCGTAGTTTCTTTTGAACCGAGAGAAGAAGAGAACATTAGAAAAGTCAATATCGAAGGAACGGCCAATGTTGTAAATTGTTGCCTCGATTTTAAGATCCAAAAATTATGTCATGTGAGTTCGATTGCCGCTCTGGGCGATACCAAAGCACACGAAACCTTAATTACCGAAGCAACCGAATGGAACTTTGAAAAGCAACACAGTGATTATGCTATTTCTAAATATGGTGCCGAAATGGAAGTATGGCGTGGGTTTCAGGAAGGACTTGATGTTGTTATGGTTAATCCAGGCGTGATATTTGGTTATGGATTTTCAAACTTAGGGAGCGATCTTTTTGTCCAATGGGTAAAAAAACGTATCCCTTTTTACACGAAAGGCATTATTGGCATTGTGGGCGTACAAGATGTTGTCACTTCAATGATCACGCTTATGAAAAGTGAAATTTCTGGCGAACGTTTTATCGTAGTGGGAGAAAACTGTAGTTATAAAGAACTCTTTGATTGTCTGGCAACTTTAGTACAAACAAAAAGTCCATTTATTTATGCTTCTAAGTTCGTTACAGCACTTGCTTGGCGGTTCGATTGGCTTTGGGCGACTGTTACGAATAGTAAACGAAAATTAACGAAAGCTACGGCAGCTTCTTCACATGCTACGGCGCATTATTCTTCAGAAAAAATTCAATCAACAACAGGGATTACCTTTACTCCAAAGGAGACGTTTTTATTCGAGGTTTCTTAACAGGATCTTTCGTTTGGGGCAATAATTCGGTTTCTTTTTTTAATTCGTCAAGTCGATCTGTTACCTCTTGATGCATTTTTTTGTATTGCACAATATCTGCGGCATAATACCGCTGATTTTGGTAGTACGTTACACTATCAATAGCATATTTCTTATAAATATAGGTGTTAATATTGATATTATTTTGCGTCAATTTATAGGACAAAACACCATCTGCAGCTTGCAAAACTGATAAATCAAACAAAATGTCAGTCATTACATCCTTTTCCAACAAACGATCTGGTTTAGGTACCGGATTGTTGGAACAAGATAACAAACTAATTGTACAAAAAATTAAAAAGGCCTTTCTCATTTATACTGTTCTATCAAATAACAATCTTTGTCCCGCTTTTTCTTCTTTCACTTTTCCATTTGCATAAACTAATTTTCCATTTACAAAGGTATGTGTTACACGTGATTTAAAATTATATCCTTCAAAAGGAGACCATCCACATTTGTATAATATATTTTCTTTTTTCACATTCCAAGGTAAATAAGCATTTACTATGGCAAGATCTGCAAAATATCCCACTTTAATAAATCCACGCTTTTCTATTTTGAATATTTTGGCCGGATTATGGCAAAACTTCTCCACAATTTTTTCTACCGAAATCTTTCCTTGGTGGTGGGCCTCAAAAAGAGCAACTAGAGCGTGCTGTACTAATGGCCCCCCAGACGGGCAGGTTGTATATGGATTTGATTTTTCCTCTAGGGTGTGGGGTGCATGATCCGTAGCAATAACATCAATGCGATCGTCTAGTAAGGCTTTCCAAAGTGCCTCTTTATCTTGTTGCGTTTTAACGGCAGGGTTCCATTTAATCAATGAGCCTTTCGTTTCATAATCGGCATCTGTAAACCACAAATGATGGATACAAACTTCTGCCGTAATTTGCTTTTGCTCCAGCGGAATTTTATTGGTAAATAAATCCAACTCTTTTGCAGTAGAAATATGAAAAACATGTAAACGTGCTCCTGTTTTTTTTGCCAATGCAATAACGCGTTGTGTAGAAACATAACAGGCTTCAACACTTCTAATTTCAGGATGTTTGCTTACAGGAATTTCATCCCCATATTCCTCTTTGAACTTAGCTAAATTATTTTTTACAATTTGTTCATCTTCACTGTGAACCGCAATCAATAATTTTGTGCTTGAAAATATTTTTTCCAAAGAAGCCGAACTGTCCACAAGCATATCTCCAGTTGAGGATCCCAAAAACAACTTTAAACCTGCAACGTTTCTTGGATTCGTTTTTAAAATCTCCTCCAAATTGTCATTTGTTCCACCCATCATAAAGGAATAATTGGCGTGGGAACTACTTGCTGCAATTTGGTATTTTTGTTCTAATAATTCCTGGGTCACAGCATTTGGAACCGTATTAGGCTGTTCAATAAATGAAGTAATTCCACCAGCAATAGCAGCTTTACTTTCCGTTTCGATGTTGCCTTTATGAGTTAATCCTGGCTCTCTAAAATGCACTTGATCATCTATAGCTCCTGGGATAACATAACTTCCTTCGGCATCAATTATGATACATTTAGAGGATTTAGGGCTAATCTTTTCAGCAATTTCTGTAATCCATTCATTTTCAATTAAAATATCACCTTCAAAAACGACACCTTCATTTACAATTTTAGCATTTCTAATTAAATATGTACTCATTATAGTCTATTAAATATTTTTCGTAATCGTAACATTATCACTCCAACAACCGCTTCACGAATAATTCCTCCGCTCATTTTTGATTGTCCTTTTGTTCTATCGGTAAAAATGATAGGCACTTCTTGAATCACAAATTGGTGAACAAAAGCTCTATATTTCATTTCTATTTGAAAAGCATATCCCACAAATTTAATTCGGTCCAAGTTTATTTTCTCCAAAACAATTCGCTTATAACATTTGAAACCTGCTGTCGCATCGGCTATTTTCATCCCTGTAATCATGCGCACATACACCGAAGCAAAATACGATAGTAATACGCGACTCAGGGGCCAATTCACCACATTTACTCCATTAGAATAGCGCGAACCGATGGCTACATCTGCACCATTTTCGCAGGCTTCTAACAATTTTTCTAAATCGGCTGGATTATGAGAAAAATCGGCATCCATTTCAAAAATAAAATCATAGCCTTTGGATAATGCCCACTTGAATCCGTGTACATAAGCTGTTCCTAAACCCGCTTTTTTTGTGCGGACTTCTATAAACAATTGCTCGGATTTTTGAACTTGCATCGCGCTAACTTTTTGAGCCGTTCCATCGGGTGAATTATCATCCACAATTAAAACATGAAAAGCTGTTGGCAATGCTAATACAGCATTAATAATTGCTTCTATATTTTCAATTTCGTTATAAGTAGGAATGATGACAATACCTTTAGCCATTTCAAGTATACTATTTTCGTGCAAAAATAAGCTATTTTGTGCGGAAATTTCTTAATAATTTTATAATAATCATTTTGATACAATTTTTTGTAATTTTACGCCATGAATGCAATTGAATTACACGAAAGAATTACCGAGAGCAAAGATTGGGCTGCCCTATTATTTGTACTTTGTTTAGGCATAGTTACCGTAAACAAATCGATTTCCTGGGTCCGGTTTTCAGAGTTTATTCGATTGGCTTATTCCGACAAATACAACAAAATTTACCGAGATAGTAGTAATTTACAAGATGGTTTTACAGTTTCGATGTTTTTTTTGCAGTTGATTTCATTTTCGTTTTTCATCTTATTGGTTATACAACAATTTGAAGCTCAAGAAAAAAACTCGTTCCTACTGTACATTCAAGTCTTTACTTTTTTGAGTGTTTTCATCTTATCAAAATTTTTGATCGAGAAAATTATAGCAACAGCTTTTAAAATTGAGGAGTTCAATGAGCAATTCAACTTACTAAAAGTAAATTATAGGACTTACCTGAGTTTGCTTTTATTGCCTATCAACATTATTTTATTCTACAACCCCATAACATCACATTTGTTTTTTTGGGTGCTGATCATCCTACTTTTTACTCTTAATGTGATAACGTATATCGTTGCATTGAAATTGTATCAAAATTTACTTTTACGCAAAATATTTTATTTTATTTTGTATCTTTGCACCCTTGAAATAGCCCCTTACTATTTCATTTATAATTGGTTTACAAAAAATTAGAGAGAAATTATGTCAAATTTGAAAGTGAAAACAATTTTAGTTTCTCAACCCGAGCCTAAAGTAGAAAATTCTCCTTATTTTGAGCTGCAGAATAAACTTAAAGTGAAAGTTGATTTTAGACCCTTCATACATGTGGAAGGTGTTCCTGCTAAAGAAGTAAGAGCTCAGAAAATCGATTTAAACAACTTTACTGCGATAATCTTAACCAGCAGAAATTCAGTAGACCACTTTTTTAGAGTGGCCGAAGAAATGCGCTATAAAGTACCCGAAGATTTAAAATATTTTTGTCAGTCTGAAGCAGTTGCTTTTTACTTACAACGTTATGTAGTGTACCGCAAAAGAAAAATATATGTTGGTCAAAAGGATTTTGCCGACTTATCGCCGCTGATTAAAAAATACAAGGACGAAAAATTCTTGTTGCCCTCTTCAGATCAATTGAATGCTGATGTACCGCCAACTCTTGACGCTTTGAAAGTTGAGTGGACCAAAGGGACTTTTTACAGAACCGTAATGAGTGATTTGTCTGACTTGAAAGATGTGTATTATGATGTCTTAGCATTTTTCAGTCCCACAGGTATTAAATCCTTGTTTAAAAATTTTCCCGATTTTAAACAAAACAATACACGTATTGCAGTTTTTGGAAGTACCACACAAAAAGAAGCATTGGAACACGGATTGCGCATCGACATTATGGCGCCTAGCCCAGGCACGCCCTCTATGACAGGAGCTCTTGAAAAGTATGTTGCCGAGGTAAACAAAGGAAAATAACAACTGTTATGTATAAACAAAAAAGTCCCGAAATTTTCGGGACTTTTTTGTGAATTAACTGTTTGGTTATCCTAATTTTGGACCTGCCGCAACAAGAGCTTTACCTTCTTCATTATCGGTATATTGAACGAAATTATTGATAAATCTAGCCGCCAAATCTGTTGCTTTGGTTTCCCATTCTGAGTCATCGGCATAAGTATCTCTTGGATCCAATATCGCTGAATTTACATCGTGTAATTGTGTGGGGATTTCAAAATTGAATACTGGAACCTTTTTTGTAGTAGCTTTTTCAATAGAACCATCTAAAATGGCATCTATAATGGCTCTTGTATCTTTGATGGAAATGCGTTTTCCAGTACCATTCCAACCTGTGTTTACCATATAAGCCGTAGCTTTATGTTGTTCCATCTTTTTTACCAATTCTTGTCCATATTTTGTAGGATGTAAAGATAAAAATGCTTTTCCAAAACAAGCCGAAAAGGTAGGTTCAGGTTGCGTAACTCCTCTTTCAGTACCCGCTAATTTTGCTGTAAACCCTGATAAAAAATAATATTTTGTTTGTTCGGGTGTCAATTTAGAAACTGGTGGCATTACCCCAAAAGCATCTGCAGTTAAGAAAATAACTTTTGTAGCATGTCCCGCTTTTGAAACCGGACGAACAATATTGTCAATATGGTATATCGGATAAGACACACGTGTGTTTTGGGTAACCGAACCATCCTTAAAGTCGATTTTTCCTGTGGCATCTAAAGTAACGTTTTCTAGAAGAGCATCTTTTTTAATGGCCCCAAAGATATCTGGCTCATTTTCGGCACTCAGGTCTATAGTCTTGGCATAGCAACCGCCTTCAAAATTGAACACTCCCGAATCGTCCCATCCGTGCTCATCGTCTCCGATTAATTCACGTTTAGGATCAGTAGATAACGTTGTTTTACCCGTGCCTGATAAACCAAAAAATACCGCTACATCGCCAGCTGCACCTTTGTTAGCAGAACAGTGCATGGAGGCCATTCCTTTTAAAGGTAAATAATAGTTCATCATGGAAAATAACCCTTTCTTCATTTCACCGCCATACCAAGTACCGCCAATTAATTGAATTTTCTCGGTTAAGTTAAACGCAACATATACTTCCGAATTCAATCCGTGGGCCGCATAGTCTTTAAAGCTTGTTTTTGAACCGTTCATTACTATAAAATCTGGTTCGCCAAAATTATCCAATTCGACTTCCGTGGGGCGAATAAACATGTTTTTGACAAAATGTGCTTGCCAAGCAACTTCCATGATAAAGCGAACTTTTAATCGGGTGTCTTCGTTAGCACCACAAAAAGCATCTATAACATATAATTTTTTTCCAGAAAGTTGCTTAATCGTGTTTTCTTTTAACGCATTCCATGTAGTTTGAGAAATGGGTTTGTTATCATTGGCTGCTTTTTCAGAATGCCACCAAACTGTATTTTCGGTAATACCATCTTTTACGATATATTTATCTTTTGGAGAGCGCCCGGTAAATTCTCCTGTCATTACATTAACTGCTCCAAGTTCTGATAATTGCCCTCTTTCAAAACCTTCAAGTGACTCGTTTAATTCTGCATCATATAATACATCATACGAAGGATTATAGATTATTTCCGCTGCATTTACGATTCCGTATTTTTCCAACGCAATCGATTTCGTAATTTGGGCATTTGTATCCATAAATTGTTGTTAAGTTGTGTTTTTAATTAAAGTGCAAAATTATAAATTAAATTTTAGATAGCATTTAAATTGTTAGTTTTTTACATAAAATCGAGTAAAACAAGTAGCCCCAGGCTGAAATCAATAATACGCCACCGATCGGAGTAACCGGTCCAAGAAATTTTGTTTTCAATTGCGTAAGCTCATTTGTAGCTAATAAATAAATGGATCCCGAAAAAAAGAGTACACCCGAAAGAGTCAACCAAAAAATAACGAAACGGTCTTTTTCTTGTAACATAGAAAAGGTTCCAATAAAGAATAAAAATAAAGCGTGGTACATTTGATAGCGCACCCCAGTTTCAAAAGATTGCAATTGGGTTTCAGTAAGTACTTTTTTTAATGCATGTGCACCAAAAGCCCCTAAGATGATTGCTGTTAATCCTAATACAGCAGCTGTCAAAAGAATTTTTTTATCCATTTGTTTACTATTTGCTCCAAAGGTAGTAAAAGTTTTAGCCTTATTTGAGGATATAAATCAGAAAAAAACTTTTATAAATATAACATTTTATTATCTTCGTGTTATATTTTTATTAATCGTAACAGATGAAACACATATTAGTCATTGGTGCGGGCCGTTCTGCATCATCGCTTATAAAATACTTGTTAGACCACTCGGAAAAAGAACAATTGTACATTACGATTGGTGATTTATCTATAGAATTAGCGCAACAAAAAACTAATAATCATAAAAATGCAACAGCCATTGCTTTTGATGTTTTTAACGAAGATCAACGAAAAGCAGAGATTCAAAAAGCTACTGTTGTAATTTCAATGTTACCCGCCCACCTGCATATTGAAGTTGCCAAAGACTGTCTTACTTACAAAAAACACATGGTTACAGCGTCTTATATTAGTCCGGCTATGTTAGAATTAGATGAAGCAGCAAAAGCCAACGGTTTAATTTTTATGAATGAAGTAGGTCTGGATCCAGGCATTGATCACATGAGTGCGATGAAGGTCCTTGACGAGATTAGAGATCAAGGAGGAAACATCATTTTGTTTGAGTCCTTTTGTGGGGGGTTAGTAGCTCCAGAAAGCGACACAAATTTGTGGAACTATAAATTCACTTGGAACCCTAGAAACGTTGTCCTTGCAGGTCAAGGAGGCGCTGCGAAATTTATTCAAGAGGGTACTTATAAATACATCCCATATTCTAAATTATTTAGACGAACTGAGTTTTTGGAAGTGGAAGACTTTGGTCGATTTGAGGCCTATGCCAACAGAGATTCATTAAAATACCGCAGTGTTTATGGCTTGGACAACGCCTTAACCTGTTATCGAGGTACGATTCGAAGAGTAGGTTATTCTAGAGCTTGGGATATTTTAGTACAATTGGGCATGACCGATGATTCCTACATCATTGACAATTCTGAAGACATGACGTATCGTGAATTCACCAATTCGTTTTTACCCTATCATCCAACAGATACCGTTGAAATCAAATTGAGAGCCATTCAAAAAATTGACCAAGATGATGTTATTTGGGATAAATTGGTTGAGCTGGACTTATTCAACCCGGCCAAAAAAGTAGAACTAGTAAAGGCAACCCCTGCACAAATTTTAGAAAAAATATTAGTCGAAAAATGGGCTTTACAACCCGAAGACAAAGATATGATTGTAATGTACCACAAAATTGGTTACGAATTACATGGTGAAAAAAAACAGATTGATGCAACCATGGTTTGTATTGGTGACGATCAAACCTATACTGCTATGGCAAAAACTGTTGGATTACCCGTAGCAATTACAGCTTTAAAAATCATCAATAAAGAAATTACAACACCTGGGGTTCAATTACCGATCAAAAAAGATGTTTATCAACCCATATTGAAAGAATTGGAAAGTTATGGGGTTGTTTTTAAAGAAAAGGCCGTTTCTTATTTAGGATATAATCCGCTGAACGTGAAAAATTAACTCTTATGTAATACTGCAAAAAAAATCCGTCTCAAAAGTGAGACGGATTTTATTATTTTTAATTATCTTTTAATCTCGCGAACCTAATATTCGTACAGCCCAATATAATAAAGAAGCTAAAGCACCTAATGCTGCCACGACATAGGTTCGAGCGGCCCATTTAAGAGAATCCTCAGCCCCTGCAAATTCTTCTTGGCTCAACATGTTTTTATTTTTTAACCACGCCAATGCTCTGTTACTGGCATCATATTCAACCGGAAGCGTAATAAAACTAAACACCGTTGCAATAGCCATTAACACTAAACCTGCCACCGCTACATAAAATCCGATTCCTGATTTAGAAGCAAAACCTAAAATTAAGCCACCCATAATCAACCACTGCGACATGCTGGAAGAAACGTTAACCATTGGAACCATTTTAGAACGCATGGTCAACCACTGATAGGCTTGTGCGTGTTGAACCGCATGACCAACTTCATGAGCGGCAACAGCTGCGGCGGCAGCATTTCTTTGGTTGTAAACCGCTTCTGATAAATTAACGGTTTTATTTACCGGGTTGTAATGATCGGTAAGTTGTCCAGGTGTAGAAATTACTTGCACGCCTCTGATACCATGGTCGGATAACATTTTTTCGGCAATTTCGGCACCACTCATACCATTGCGCAGGGTTATTTTTGAATAATGCGCAAATTTATTTTTTAAACGATTACTAACTAGCCAACTCGCTAGTGCAATGACGCCAATCATTAGATAATATCCTAACATATTTTTTGAATTTAAAAATTTAAAGTTACAAAATTAGTATCAAATGGCAAGCCAAAATAAAACAATGACAACTTGGCATTCTACTGTATTATGTAAAGCTAATCAAAACAAGTGCATTGGAAAAATTAAAAAAGAACCAAGCCTACCAATAATCGATTATTACCACTTTCTTTAACCGTATTGTTTATAGAAGCGTAATCCGATTTCCACTTCCCATTTGTAAATGAAAACTCATACCCAACATTCAATCTCAACTTATAACTTTTGTTACGGAATAGATATAAAGAAGCAGAAGGTCCCACATAAAACAGCTGATTTCTGAGTGAAATAAGCCCTCCATTATCATTTGGATTTAGATTGTTAAAATCAACGGTGTTACTTCTTGAGTACAAATCAACTTCCGTTGAAGTTCCAGCAAGACTCAATCCTGTTGTAAATGCAATTTTTTCCTTATTAATTAAATTATAATGAAACCGGAATCTCCCCGTAAAGCCCATGTCTTTGTTTTTGGTCGTTTCATTCGCCTCTTCATTTTGTGAAAAACCAAATTCCATGTCTCCTGAATATTTTTTTCCAAAAATATTCATCCCTACTTGAAATTCGGGACGGGTAGTGTTTAATTGAACTACATTTGAGGCAACTAGTTTTTGATTGAGATTGAATTCATCATGAAATTGCAACCCAAAACCAAAATAAACCTCCGCTGTTACTTTGAATTTTTCTTCATCCTTGCTAACCTCTTCTTGAGAATAACTATAAAATACAGTAGACAATGCAACTAATAAAATGATCTTTTTCATATGTTTTAATTTATAAGTTTTAGCAAATTTCGCAAATAAAGGTACATTCTTTGTGAAAAAAATCTTAAAAAAATTACCCTACCAAATTAATAATTTTACCCGGTACTATAATCACTTTATTGGGCGTTCTGCCTTGTAATTGCGCTTGTGTTCTTTCATCAGCCATAACAATTTCTTCGATTTGAGTGGCGGTTAAATCCAAAGGTAACGTAATTGTAAATCGCATTTTACCGTTAAACGATACGGGATATTCTTTTTCAGATTCTACCAAATACTTTTCTTCAAATTTAGGAAAAGGAACCCTTGAAACAGAACCTTCATAACCTAAAGCATTCCACAATTCCTCTGCAATATGGGGTGCATAGGGAGAAACCGAAATAGCCAATGGTTCTAAAATCGCACGATGGTTGCACTTTAATTGTTGTAATTCATTGACGCAAATCATGAATTGAGATACCGAGGTGTTGAAGGAAAAATTTTCAATATCTTCAGTCACTTTTTTGATCGTTTTATGCAACGACTTGTACATCTCGGCAGTTGGTTCATCATTGACCACAATCACACCATGGTCGTCAAAATACAAACGCCATAATTTCTTCAAGAAACCATACACCCCTGTAATTCCAGCAGTATTCCAAGGTTTTGCTTGTTCTAAAGGCCCTAAAAACATTTCATACAAACGCAGGGTATCTGCTCCATATTCGTTACAAATATCATCTGGATTAACCACGTTAAACTTTGATTTTGACATTTTTTCGACTTCGCGTCCGACAATAAATTTATCATTTTCTAAAAGGAAATCGACCTCTCTATAGGCGGCATACAAAGGATGGGCTTTGAATTTTTCGATATCCAATTCATTCGTAATATCATTAATACACGATAAATCCACATGAATGGCATGCACAGTTTTTCCTTGAATCAATCCCTTAGAATATAACGTTTTAGCATCTTCACTTCGGTATACAAACGCACTCATTCCCAAAATCATTCCCTGATTGATCAGTTTTTTGAATGGTTCTTCAGTAGGTGCATAGCCTCTGTCTTTTAAAAATTTATTCCAAAAACGTGAATACAATAAATGTCCGGTTGCGTGTTCGCTTCCGCCTATGTATAAATCTACACTTTCCCAATATTTTAAAGCTTCTTCGCTTGCAAAGTTGTTTTCATTTTGCGCATCCATATAACGCATCCAATACCAAGAAGAACCTGCCCAACCTGGCATAGTGTTCAATTCTAACGGAAATACGTTTACATTATCTATCAACTCACAACTCACAACTCCCGCCTTTTCAACGTCCCACGCCCAAACGGTTGCGTTACCTAATGGCGGTTGGCCGTCTTCGGTGGGTAAATACTTTTCAACTTCTGGCAAAGCAATTGGCAAGTATTTTTTATCAATCATTTGTGGCAAGCCATTCACATAATATACTGGAAAAGGTTCACCCCAATAGCGTTGGCGAGAGAAAACGGCATCACGTAAACGGTAATTTACTTTAGCATTTCCTGCACTTATATTTTCTAAAGCTTCGATGGCTTTTTTCGTTCCGTTTTTGTAATCTAATCCGTTTAAGAAATCAGAATTTACCAATTCGATTCCGCCTTTTTCACTGTAAGCGGCTTCAGAAATATCTTGGTTGAAAATATTTTTTATTTCGGGCATTCCGAACGTCCCTTTGAAGAAATTTGCAAATGCATAATCACGCTCATCACCACAAGGAACCGCCATTACAGCTCCCGTACCATACCCAGCTAATACGTAATCGCCAATCCAAACTGGTATTAGTTCTTGTGTAAACGGATGTTCAACATAAGCCCCTGTAAATACACCTGAAATGGTTTTTACATCGGCCATTCTTTCACGTTCACTTCGTTTTGCTGTGGCATCTACGTAGGCATCCACCGATGCTTTTTGTTCTGCACTGGTAATTTGTGACACCAATTCGTGCTCAGGCGCTAAAGTCATAAATGTAACACCAAAAATGGTGTCAGGTCTTGTGGTAAACACTTCAACTTGAAACTTGGAACCCGAAACTTGAAACGTTACGGTAGCTCCTACTGATTTCCCAATCCAGTTTCTTTGTGATTCTTTGATCGATTCACTCCAATCGATTTCGTTTAAACCTTGCAATAAGCGTTCGGCATAAGCTGATATGCGCATGCTCCATTGCGTCATTTTTTTACGAATTACAGGGTGACTCCCTCTTTCGGAAAGACCATTAATAATTTCATCATTAGCCAATACAGTCCCTAATGCTGGGCACCAGTTTACTTCAGTTTCGGCCAAATAAGTTAGTCGGTATTGCAATAGTATTTTTTGCTGATGTTCCGATGAAAAAGCGTTCCAATCAGCCGCAGAAAAAGGCACGATGTTATCGTCACAAACGGCAGTAACATTTAAATTACCATTCTTTTCAAATTCTTGTAGCAACGTACAAATGCTTTCTGCTTTATCGGTGACTTTGTTGTACCAAGATTCGAATAATTGAATAAAAATCCATTGGGTGTGTTTGTAATAATCTGGATTGGAAGTACGTACTTCTCTGCCCCAATCAAACGAAAACCCAATTCGATCCAATTGCTCGCGGTAACGTGCTATATTTTCACGTGTGGTTTTTTCGGGGTGTTGACCCGTTTGAATGGCATATTGTTCTGCGGGTAAACCAAACGAATCATAGCCTTGCGGATGCAACACATTAAACCCTTGATGTCTTTTATAGCGTGCCACGATATCTGAAGCAATATACCCTAGAGGATGTCCCACGTGTAAACCTGCACCCGATGGATACGGAAACATATCCAAAACATAGTATTTAGGTAATGGGTTTTGCGCATTAGGTTCTTGAGCTTTAAATGTTTGGTTTTGAGCCCAATACTGTTGCCATTTGGCTTCGATTTTTTCGTGGAAATATTTCATTTCAATTATCTATAGTCTGTTTTCTGATTTTCATTGTCGGTATAACCGAAAAATAAAGTGCAAATTTACGTTTTAAATCTCAAAGTTGAAAGGGATTAAATTTTAGATAAGAATTCGATATTCATTCAAATATATCCGTAACTTTTTTGAAAAGTAATTTGATTATTCTCTACTTTTGTACTACTAAAACTCATAAAAATGAAAGTAGCCGTAGTGGGCGCTACCGGAATGGTAGGCGAAATAATGCTTCAAGTATTAGCAGAACGAAATTTTCCAGTAACCGAATTGATTCCGGTTGCGTCGGAAAAATCAGTGGGAAAAACCATTGCATGGAAAGGTAAAAACTATAGTGTGGTTAGCTTACAAAGCGCTGTAGAATTAAAACCTGAAATTGCTTTATTTTCTGCTGGAGGCGAAACCTCATTAGAATGGGCACCAAAATTTGCTGCAGCCGGAACTACTGTTATTGACAATTCTTCGGCATGGCGAATGGACGAAACCAAAAAATTAGTCGTTCCAGAAATCAATGCATCGGATTTAACGCGAGAAGATAAAATTATTGCCAATCCGAACTGTTCTACTATTCAAATGGTGATGGCTTTAGCGCCATTACATACAAAATATCACATCAAACGTATCGTAGTTTCAACATACCAATCCATCACTGGAACTGGAGTAAAAGCAGTTCAACAATTGGAAAATGAATATGCCGGA
Source organism: Flavobacterium sp. (assembly GCF_044376915.1). Lineage (GTDB taxonomy): Bacteria > Bacteroidota > Bacteroidia > Flavobacteriales > Flavobacteriaceae > Flavobacterium. Next base: position 16,089 of record NZ_JBILKB010000014.1, on the reverse strand, counting down.
ATTCAGGGCGATATGGCCTACAAATATCCTATTCACAGAAATGCCATTCCACAATGCGACAGTTTTGAAGCCAATGGTTACACCAAAGAAGAAATGAAATTGGTACGTGAAACGCAAAAAATATTAAACGATAAAACCATAGCGGTTACTGCAACAGCCATTCGAATTCCGGTCGTGGGCGGACACAGTGAAGCGGTTAACATTCAGTTTGAAAATGATTTTGATATGAATGAAGTCCGTCAAATGTTACATAATACACCGGGAGTTACTGTACAAGATAATTTAGATACGTTTACCTATCCGATGCCTATTTATGCACAAGGGAAAGACGATGTTTTTGTGGGAAGAATTCGAAGAGATGAAAGCCAACCCAACACCATTAACATGTGGATTGTTTCCGACAACTTGCGAAAAGGAGCGGCTACGAATACGATTCAAATTGCAGAATACTTGATTGCTAATAATCTGGTATAAAGTATTTTAAACACATAGACATCTGGTTTATTGAACAGATTATGGATGATTCATAAAATAACCACTAACTAGCGAATTACGTCCATCAAAACTTAAAAAAGCGTTAATTAGTAAATTGAATTATTTCATTCCTCTAAAAGCAGTATCTTTGCTATAGTGAAAAAGAAATTATTATATATAAACATCGGTTTGATACTTGCTGTATTATTTGCGGCATGTTATCAATCAGTGCATGCTTTTTCGCACGAACACCCTCTTACAACAGCATGTTGTGACGACTCACATCATTTGTCGTTTAAAACGTCTGAAAAAACGGTTACCGAAAGCGAAGATTGTCCGGTTTGTGATTTTAAATTTGCGGCTTTTGTAACACCAGAAAATCTTCATTTTGACTTAATTCCTTCGTTTTACGAAATTCCGTACCAATTCAATAGTACTGAAACTTGTATTACGTTTGAAGGAAATTCGTTCTATCTTCGAGGCCCTCCTTTTTTAGTTTAAATAATTTATTACGATATCATTACCAAAAATAATGATACTTTGTGTTACATTTAAACTAAAAGAAATGCGATTATTATCGATATCCTTGTTCTTTTTGGTTGGCTTTTTCGGATACACTCAAGTTACTATAACTGGCGTTATTTCTGATGAAAAAGGTTTGCCAATAAGAGATGCTCACGTACACATTGCCAATAAAACTACTTCAACAGATGCTTATGGAAGTTATCGTTTATCAGGCATTCCAAAAGGAAAACAAAAACTCTATATTTCGTTTATAGGATATTCTGTTATTGAAGAAATTATCGAAATTTCAAATGATTTGACTATAAATCGTCTATTGAAATTAGATTATACCAAATTGGAAGAAGTGACCATTCAACAACATTCCAATTCAAAAAGTGAAAGTAGTGATGAACACGTTTTAAAGCGTGCCGCCCTTGAAAAATATAGCAACCAAACCTTAGGTGAAGCTTTGAAAGAAGTTACAGGCGTTTCCATTTTAAAAACTGGAAGTACTATTGTAAAACCAGTAATTAATGGGTTGCATAGCAATCGTGTGCCAATTATCAATAACAATGTTCGGTTAGAAGACCAACAATGGGGAGCCGAACATGCGCCTAATTTTGATATCAATTCGGCTGGAAAAATCACGGTAATAAAAGGCGCCTCAGCTTTGCAATATGGTGGCGATGCAATTGGTGGGATCGTTGTAATCGAACCCGAGATTATTAAAAAAGATACATTGGTTGGAAAGACAATTTTCAATGCAGCCTCCAACGGAATGGGTGGTAGTTTGAGTTCGTCTATTCAAAAAGGGAATTCACTGGGTTGGAGTTGGAATGCTCTGGGAACTTTCAAATATTTAGGTGATAGAGAAACGCCTGATTATGTGTTATCAAATTCTGGAAATCGTGAACAAAATTTTTCGGGAGGCATTCGATTTGCTCAAGAAAAATATAATTTCAATGCAACGTACAGTTTTTACAATGCACAAATTGGAATTTTAAAAGCGTCTCATATAGGAAATGTAACTGATTTGTACAATTCCATCAACAACCAACAACCAAGTGTAATTGATCCATTTACTTATTCGATTGATGCACCAAAACAAGAAGTACAACATCATTTAGCCAAAATTAATTACCAACGTTGGCTCCATAAAAACACGTCGGTTGATTTGCAATATGCTTTTCAATTCAACAATCGCTTGGAATTTGATGTTAGAAGAAGTAGTGCCAACAATGATAAAGCGGCATTAGATTTAGAATTGGCAACGCATACTTTTTTAATGGACTACAAAACCATTGTTGGAAATTGGAGATTCAAATCGGGCTTGAATTTGAGCTATCAAAATAATTTTGCGAATCCAAAAACGGGTGTTCGACCATTAATTCCGAGTTATGAAAAATTAGATGCCGGTTTGTATGGAATTGCCGTTTACAAATTGGATAATGCCACTTCGATAGAATCGGGAATTCGTTATGATTTTTCGAGTATCGAAGCTACTAAATATTATTTAAAATCAAGATGGGTTGAACGTGGTTATGATGCCGATTTTTCTCATTTTATTGTAGGAGAAGAAGGCAATCAATGGCTCACAAAACCAACTTTTAATTATCATAATTTTACGGCAAATATTGGATTTAAAAAGCAATTGCATCATGAAATGGAATGGTTAGCAAATATAAGTTTGGCTTCTAGAAATCCAAATCCGTCCGAACTATTTAGTGATGGATTACATCATTCAACGGGTCAAATAGAGTTAGGGGATTTGCGGTTGGAAAAAGAGCAGGCGTACAAGTTAAATACCACTATAAAAAAAGATTGGAAATCGTTTCAAGTACAATTGCATCCATTTGTTAACCGAATTTCAAATTTTATGTATTTGCAGCCTATTGGTTTTGAAACCACAATTCGAGGAGCTTTTCCGGTTTGGGAATTTAAACAAACAGAAGCTATACTCACAGGTTTTGACGCTAACACAATATGGGCCATGTCACACCATTTTTTACATGAATTGAGTTTGGCCTACGTAAACGGACAAAATCTAAGTACTGACGAGTATTTAATTGACATACCTCCGTTTGTAATCAATAACAAAATTCAGTATAAAAATGAAACCTGGTTCAATTTCGTATCCGAATTAAAAAGTGAATTGGTTTTTAGGCAAAACCAATTCCCCAACTACGATTTTGAAGCCAATATTATCGTCAATAATGCGTTAACACCGGTTTTAGTTACTATTAGTTCCCCACCAAAAAGCTATCATTTGTTGCATTTTTACAGTGAGATGAAATTCAAAATCAATAAAAGAAACAGTATAACCACTTCTTTTAGTATTCAAAATATACTAAACACAACGTATCGAGATTACCTTAATCGTCAACGTTTTTTTGTAGACGAGATGGGGAGAAACTTTCAAATTCAATTAAAATTTAATTATTAAAAAATCAAAACATGAAAAATTTAAAACTTATCGCCTTTTTCGTAATTCCAACCTTATTTTCAACTTCGTGCTCAAATGATGATGCTCCTGTTAATGAAGAAGAAGTTATTACTACAGTAACCACAACGCTAAGTGGAGGGGGACAAATTATTACATTAACCTCAAGAGATTTAGATGGTGATGGTCCAAATGCTCCTGTAGTAAGTGTATCTGGAAATTTAGTTGCAGGTCGCACGTATTCGGGTTCCACCACATTTTTGAATGAATTGGAAAATCCGGCAGAAGACATTACTGGAGAAGTTGAAGAAGAAGGAACAGATCATCAAGTTTTTTATCAACTTCCGTCTTCTATTGGAACCGTAACGTACTCCGATACTGATACAAATGGGAGACCCGTTGGCTTAAACTTTACATTAGTAGCTGGTACTGCTGGCTCGACAGGAACTTTAACGGTAACTTTGAGACATTTGCCAAATAAAACTGCTTCAGGTGTTTCAAGTGGTAGCATCACAAATGCAGGTGGTAATACAGACGCTGCAGTTACTTTTTCACTAGCCGTAAACTAAAAAATCAAGTCAAATTTGTCAAAAACGACTGAAATTTCAGTCGTTTTTGTTTTTTAACAAATCATTCAACCCTTTTTGAATATCTTTGTTTTCCAATCAACACTTATTTATATGAAAAAAACAATAACCATAACCGCTATTGTTTGTACACTTTTTATGAACGCACAAACAAAAATTACCTATCCTGAAACCAAAAAAATCGACCACATTGACAGCTATTTTGGTGAAAATATTAACGATCCATACCGTTGGTTAGAAGACGACCGAAGTTCCGAAACTGGGACTTGGGTAAAGATGCAAAACGATGTAACTTACCGTTATTTGGCTACTATTCCATTGAGAGACCAACTCAAATCTAGAATGGAAAATTTGTGGAATTATGAAAAAATTTCAGCGCCATTCAAGGAAGGTGATTATACGTATTTTTATAAAAACAACGGGCTACAAAATCAATCGGTTCTCTTTAGAAAAGATAAGAATGGGAAAGAGGAGCTTTTTTTAGATCCCAATACTTTTTCAAAAGACGGTACTACTTCTTTAGGCGGTATTAGTTTTAGTAAGGATGGTAGCTTGGTGGCTTATGAAATTTCCGAAGGAGGAAGTGACTGGAGAAAAGTCATCGTGCTGGATGCCAAAACAAAGAAAATTATCGGCGATCCCCTTGTAGATGTTAAATTTAGCGGCATTGCATGGTATAAAAATGAAGGGTTTTATTATTCAAGTTATGACAAGCCCGTTGGAAGTGAATTGTCTGCAAAAACTGACCAACATAAATTGTATTACCACAAATTAAAAGCGGCTCAAAAAACGGATAAATTGATTTTTGGTGGCGATATCAAAAGAAGGTATGTGGGAGGAAGTGTTTCAAATGATCAAAACTTTTTGTTTATTACAGCAGCCAATTCTACCTCTGGAAACGAGTTGTATTATTTAGATTTATCAAAACCGAATAGTAAAATCGTAACCTTAATTGATAATTATGAAAACGACAACGATGTTTTAGACAATAAAGGTTCTAAAATTTATTTGGTAACGAATTTCAATGCCCCAAACAAACGAGTGGTGACATTTGATCTTTCAAATCCATCAAAAGAGAACTGGAAAGATTGTATTGCTGAAACCGAAAACGTTTTGAACCCCAACACAGGAGGCGGATCTATCTTTGCTAGTTATATGAGAGATGCGGTTTCGTTCATCAAACAATTTGATTATGATGGTCATTTGATTCGTGAAGTAGTATTGCCAGGCGTTGGAACGGCAGGAGGATTTGGTGGAAAAGAAACAGAAACGACTCTATATTTTTCGTTTACCAACTATGTAACACCAAATACAATATATACTTTTGATGTACAATCGGGAAAATCGGAAATGTTTCAACAACCAAAAGTTGATTTTAAATTTGGTAATTACGAGTCCAAACAAGTGTTTTATACTTCAAAAGACGGCACAAGAATTCCGATGATCATTACTTACAAAAAAGGAACCCCGTTGAACGGAAAAAACCCTACCATTTTATATGGCTATGGTGGATTTAATATAAGTTTAACGCCATCTTTCAGTATTTCTAATGCAGTTTGGTTAGAAAACGGCGGTATTTATGCTGTCGCCAATTTAAGAGGTGGCGGTGAATATGGAAAAAAATGGCACGATGCTGGGACTCAATTAAAAAAACAAAATGTGTTTGATGACTTTATTGCGGCTGCCGAATATTTAATCCAAGAAAATTATACCTCATCGGATTATTTAGCGATTAAAGGAGGATCTAATGGTGGATTATTAGTTGGCGCTGTTATAACACAACGTCCCGAATTGATTAAAGTAGCCTTGCCAGCCGTGGGTGTTTTGGACATGTTGCGTTACCATACTTTTACTGCTGGAGCGGGATGGGCTTATGATTATGGTACAGCGGAACAAAGTGCTGAAATGTTTGAATATTTGAAAAGATATTCACCCGTTCACAATGTAAAAGCCGGAATAAAATACCCAGCAACTTTAGTAACAACGGGCGATCATGATGACCGTGTTGTACCGGCACACAGTTTCAAATTTGCGGCCGAATTGCAGGCCAAACAAGCTGGCGAAAACCCAGTGATGATTCGAATTGAAGTGAATGCAGGACATGGTGCTGGAAAATCAGTTGCAGCAACCATTCAAGAAAACGTTGACATGCAAGCCTTTACCCTTTACAATATGGGAATTAAAGAATTGAAATAAAAAGTTAATATATAGATAAAAAGAGCCTTCGGGCTCTTTTTTTATGCAGAAAAACGTATGATTCGTAATTACTATTTAGATATACAAGCCAACAATAAAACTTTCACTAGCCTGTTTTTTGTAATACTTAAAAACTGAAATTTAAAAAGTTTATGAAGAAGTAAATGCTACTCGTAGCTCATTTTAACGCCAATTAACAAAAGCAAAATTCATTAACTCTTTACCCTTTTTTGCTCGTCTTGTGAAGCACCCGTTTGTCTAACTTTCAAGTTATCGCCTTTACTAAATCTATACGAAAAAGTAAACGTAACAACTCTCGAATCAAACAAGCTATACCATGAAGCATTTGCATTTGCAATGTTTCTAATTTGCCCTTCTATTTGATTGGTATAAAAAACATCCGATGCATTAAGTTTTATGACACCTTTATCTTTTAATATTTTTTTTGACACCCCTGCTCTTACTGAGCCCACAGGAGATATAAAGAATTGTCCTGATAATAACCCATTTTGATACTGTCCAGATAATTCTGCACTCCATGTATCATTTATTTTAAATTGATTTGTTGGCATAATTACCCAATTCCAATTACTATCATCAAGCTTTTCTGTATAGACATCACTTTTATAAATAGCATTTAAATAAGAAGTATATAAATTTAGAGTCCACCACTTCTTAATTTTAAACACCCCATTAACAGAAATTCCGTACGAAATCTCCGTATCAAAATTACCGGGTCGACTGTAGTAAATATTTCCTCTTTGCTCATTTGTCTCGGAAATTACATCATTTGTATAACTATACATTAAAGTCGTAGTTAAATAATTTTTAAAAGTGTGTGATACATCAACATTATAAGAAAATGTAGGTTTGATGTATGGATTTCCGCCATAAAATGTGAATCTATCAATTGGATATGTAAACGGGTTTAAGTCTTTATAGTTAGGTCGATTTATTCTTCTTCCCATAGAAAGTCCCATAACATGTTTCTGAATTGTATCTAATTTATATTGAACAAAAACAGTTGGAAACAGATTCGTATACTTTATATGAAATGTAGAATCTGCTACAACAAGATTACCAGCTTGGTACCCTTTAATATTTGTATTTTCAAGACGTAATCCTAATTGAATTGAAAATTTAGTAAACTCTTTTGCATAATTTACATACGTAGCATTTATGTTTTCTTTGTATGAAAAATCATTAGAAAAATCATAATTTGGCGTACGTACTTCGTCAACTACATCTTCAAAGTTGGCAACATTTCTTGTGCGAACAAAACTAGATTTTACACCTAAATCTAATTTTCCTCCTTTAATTTTTATTCCTGTATAATCAATATTTGCTGTATTTATCTTAATATTTGAAGGTAATTTTGAAACCAACTGATTTGAATCAACTAACTGATCATTTGAGTTAAATGTTCTATTCCATAAGTTTTGAGTAATATTAGAATCATAAGAAATATTATCTAAGTTAACGGCAATTTCTTGACCTGATTCATTTAACTTATGATTCATGTTTAAATTAAAACTACTATTTTTAAAGTCAACTTCCATAGGATTCTCTGATGAAATCGTGTTGACTAATTGTCTATCTCCATCAAAAACAGTAGCAATATTTGAAGTGTTTCGCTGAGATGGATTTGAAAAACCGTTCCAAACTATTCCAAAGGTTGTTTTTGAAGTCGCATAAAAGTCGGTTCCTATCTTGAATGAATTGTTCTTGGAATTTGGAGTAATATATGAATTTTGTGTGAATACGGAACTTAAGTCTCCAGCGGGAGTAAAATAATTTCTAGTTATGGTTAAATCTTGAAAACTTTTATTTTGTCCACTATTCAAGTTGGTAAAAAAATTCCATTTTTCAATTCGGTAATTTAAATTAAAACTATTATTTGTTCTTCCATATTTCCCTTGCCCATAGGATAAATTGACACTGCCATTTGTTCCTTTTACACTATTTTTCTTAAGAATGATGTTTATAATTCCTGCATTTCCAGCAGCATCATACATAGCTGGTGGATTATTCATAATCTCAATTCGCTCAATTTCAGATGCTGGAATAGCTTTCAGATAACTTACTAAATCATCAACAGATAGATTTGTTGGTTTGTTATTTATGAGCACCATTACTCCATTCTTACCTCTTATAGCAATGGAATTATTAAAACCAATGGTAACGGATGGTGCCTTTTCAAGGACTTCAAAGGCAGACAACCCTGCATTAGTTATTAATGCATTAGGATCTACAATAATTCGATCTGCTTTTTGTGCTACAAATGATTTTTGAGAAGTAATTACGACTTCATTGAGTGCCTCAACTTGTTCTTCAATTAAAATTGCGGGGAGTATTACTTCAGAACTCGTACCAGCAGTAAAAATTTGAGATATTTTTTTCTTATAGCCCATCCCCTGAATACTAATTCTAAATGAAGTAACCTTAACCTGGTTAAATTCGAATTTTCCTTCGTTATCGGTAAAGGCCGCTTTGATAGTTTGCTCATTGTCAGATGCTACAAGAAAAACGGTTACGCCAAATAATTTTTCATTCTGATCATTTACAATTTTTCCTTTAATATCTATATAATTTTGACCATTAGAATGAATAGCAAATAATAGAACAGACAATACTAGCAGTACTTTTTTCATATTTCACATTTTAAAACTAAAAGCGATTATCGCCATCGAGCATCCTGCCCAATCCGCCTAAAAGACTTCCTTCTTCCCTACTACTCCCTCCAGCTTTTGGCGCAGAAGCAATAATTCGATCTGCTAATCGTGTAAACGGTAACGATTGAATGTAAACAATACCTGGTCCGCTAAGGGTTGCAAAGAAAATACCTTCGCCACCAAATAAGGTGTTTTTAATACCTCCAACAAATTCGATATCATAATCTATGTCTTTAGTAAAACCTACTAAACAACCTGTATCAACCCGTAAAACTTCTCCTGATTGCAATTCTTTTTTGGCTAATGTGCCTCCTGAATGTACAAATGCCATACCGTCACCTTCTACTTTTTGCATGATGAAGCCTTCACCCCCAAACAAACCTGTTCCTAATTTTTTAGTAAATTCGATCCCTACTGCTACCCCTTTGGCAGCACATAAAAACGAATCCTTTTGGCAAATAAATTTACCGCCAAATTCTTGTAAATCAATCGGAACAATCTTTCCAGGATAAGGCGAAGCAAATGACACTTTACGTTTTCCAAAATCGATATTTTGATAGGCTGTCATGAACAAACTTTCCCCGGTTAAAACACGTTTTCCAGCCGAAAGTAGTTTTCCAAAAATACCGCCTTCTTGCTGACTTCCATCGCCAAAAATAGTTTCCATTTTAATGCCGTTATCCATCATCATAAAACTTCCCGCTTCTGCTACTACAACTTCCTGCGGATCCAATTCAATTTCAACATATTGCATTTCTTCACCATAAATATGGTAATCAATTTCGTGTGCTTTCATTTGTATTTATTTTTTAGGTATAGGTCGACAGTACAAATAAAACGTTACGAAAAGCGCCGTTTATTTTAAAGTGTATTTTCTAATGATGGCATTGAAAAGACGGTAGCCCAATACGCTGCGGAGCAAACGCATGAAATTTGCATCAAACCCAATTGTATACCTTCTGAATTCTCGGTTGGGTTGTGAAGCAATTTCGAATAATTTTTGAGTAATAAGTGGGGTTAGATTTGTGTTTTTATTCGATTTCTTATGCAATAAATCGGTTACCTTTTTCATCAGATCATTGTAAGATTTAATGGAAGTTGCTGGTGACGTCGTTACGCTTTTTTGGAACGAAGTAGGTGCGTTTCCAAATTGCACCGTACACACCTTAATATTCAAATCATACAATTCATAAGCCATGCATTCTGAAAAACTTTCTACGGCCTGTTTTGTGGAATGGTAAAAACTGCCTAAGGGCAAATTAACCAACCCTGCAATCGAAGAAATGTTAATGAATAAACCACTTTTTTGGGCTCTAAAAACGGGAATATATGCCCGACATACTTTAACTACGCCAAGCCAATTGATGTTTACAATCGCATCAATTTTTTCATCTTCCGAGAGTTCTACAAAACTTCTGTATCCCACACCAGCATTGTTGATGATCACATCAATATTTTTGTGGTCTTGGGCGATTTTTTGTTGGGCCAATCGAATACTTTCCGTACTCGTTACGTCAAGTTCATAGCATGAAATCGTTGGGTACGCTAACAAATCATCGGCCTCTGCAAGCGAAAGCATTGTCGCGATAACATTCCAACCTTTTTGGGCAAAAAACAATGCCGTTTGTTTTCCTATGCCTCTAGCTGCTCCCGTGATGAGTACTGTTTTTTTCAATAGCCTGGATTTAATATTTAAGTTCGATCATGCGAATGTACCGCGAAATTTTGGCTTTTCTCCGGTTGATATAAGACGATGAATTAGACGCTTTGTATTTTCTTGGATTGGGCAAAATAGCTGCTATACCTGCTGCTTCATATCGCGTGAGGCTAGAGGCATCTTTTCGGTACCAATGTTTTGCAGCCGCTTCAGCTCCGTAAACGCCATCGCCCATTTCAATACTGTTTAGATACACTTCCATGATGCGTTTTTTTCCCCAAACCAATTCGATCCAAACGGTATAATAGGCTTCCAACCCTTTACGAAGATAACTTCTGCCTTGCCACAAGAACACATTTTTGGCGGTTTGCTGAGAGATGGTACTACCGCCTTTGATTTTTCTTCCGCTTTGATTGCTTTTGAAGGCTTTTTGCATGGCTTCAAAATCAAACCCCCAATGGTCAAAAAAACGTCCGTCTTCACTAGCAATAACCGCTTTTTGAAGGTTTAAAGAAATTTCGTCGAGCGGCACCCAATCGTGACTACAGATCATGTCTCTGCCTTCTTTTTTATGTTCCATGGCCCGAATACCCATTAAAGGTGTGAACGGAACGGGTACAAATTTGAACAACAAAACAATTAAAAAGTTAATCCCGTTGAACCATAAAAAGGCCAACCATACGAAGCGTTTTATTTTTTGACCTGTAGTACGTTTTACCCCAGGTTTTGCCGTTTTATTTTGTGTTATCTTTTTTGCCATATATAAAAGCTTTGCTTTTTTGGTTTCAGGTTTAAAGTTTCAAGTTAAAGCCTGAAACAATTTATATCAAATCTGCTACTTCTTGTCCAATTAAACTCCCTATTGCTACTCCCATTCCTCCCATACGCACCCCACAATATACATGATTTGATAGTTGTTGGACGATAGGATTTTTATGCGTTCCCATGCCCATAGTGCCGCTCCAGCGGTGTTCAATTTCATAGGATTGCTGGGGTAAAATTACATTTTTTAATACGTCTTCCAAACGATTCTGAATTCGATCAGTGGTTTCGTGTGACGTAGTTGTTTCCCCTTCAAAATCTAAATTTCGACCCCCTCCCAAAAGAATTCGATCGTTTATGTTCCTGAAATAATAATAGCCCCTGTCAAGGTGAAAGGTTCCTTTGAGGGCTAAATTGGGAATCGGTTTGGTAATCAAAACCTGAGCTCTTGCCGGTTGCACTTGGTTATGGGTCAATTGGGCCGCGAAACCATTTGTGGTAAACAGCAATTTGTTTGTCTTGAATGTAATTCCGTTGGTTGCTACCTCAACAGCCTCATTCAATTCTTGATGATGGGTTACGGTTTGACTGTTCAAAATTAAAATGTCGTTTTGATGGGCTTTTTTGAGTAAAGCTTGCATCATATTGCCCGTATCAATTTGTGCTTCAAACGGATTAAAAATAAGCTGTCCTGTAATGCCTGAAAATTGAAATCGATTGCCTTGATTTGAAAAAACATCCGATTTAAAATGCGGTTGCAGGAGTTCGTTGATGAACGGCATTTTCTGCATACATTCCTCGTAGAACAGTTCGTCTTCCTTTAAAAACAGTTCGTAGCCGCCATAGGATTTTAAACTCAGTGCTTTATCGCCGAGGTTTTTTCGAAGCAACTGCAAACCGGCAAAGCGTTTTTGAATCAGTTGTACTACAGTATCTTCGGAGTGGGTTTCTAAGTCGTCAATGATTTCAGACAAGCTTCCAAAACAAGCAAAACCGGCATTTTTTGTACTGGCGCCTTGGGGCAAAACTCCTTTTTCAAGCACTAAAATTTTAGCCGTAGGAAAACGTTCGCGCAACGCTAGAGCGGCATGCAACCCTACAATGCCACTGCCTACGATGGTAAAATCGACGTTAGTAAACCAATTTTTTATTTCCCAATAACTGAGTTGCATATGCTATAGTACTTAAAAAAGTAAATGTAAGAATTTGTTTTTTATTGTGGACAGAATCATTTTAGAATTCCCGTATAACTAATTTAACTTACAAAAAGTGCTAATTATTTAAAAAATTGTACTGATGTTTTGTTTTTTAAATAATTTTTGTAGTTTTGGTAAAATTAACGCCAGAAATTTTTGTTCAATAGATGTGATCTAAGAATAATAATTAGGGCAAAAAATAAATGGTGGAAATAATAGATCAACATTTCGTAGAAATTAGTCGCGAATAATAGAAACGAACCCTTGCAAGGATGTTAACTATTTTGGAAATCAGTAGGGCGGTACACTTCATTTAAAACCAACAGTTACCTAAAGCTGTCGTCCTTTCGTAAAACCGAATGAATAATAGGGTAAACTAGTTATTATGAAAAAATTATTATTAAAAAGTGGTGCAATTCTATCATTAATTGCACTTTTGTTTAGCCTAATGTCTGTAGCAGAAGTTAACAGCGCTGGTAGACCCTTTTGGGGAGATGTAACTAATTGTAGAAAATATACAGATGAATGCTGTATTATGACCGAATGTAGAACAAAAACCTTTGTTTTTTGGCTTGAAGTAGCAGATTCCGGATGGCAATGGACCGGTTCAGATTGTAGTGGGTGTCTTTAATTATTAAAAGTGTAATCCTCAAAATGAGGATTACACAAATTTATTCCTATGAAAAATATTTATCTTTTTGTAACAGGATTTTATTCTATGGTAGGCATATCTCAACAACATATAAAATTTAGAGATAGTTTAACTAATGAACCAATACCTTTTGTTCATTTATATTCAAATGACCAAAAAAAGCACATTATTTCGGATAGCTTAGGCACAGTTACATTTTACAATATTATTGACGACACTTTAAATATTCGTGTTATAGGATATCATGATAAAAAAATAACGGAAATTAGTACTAAAACTGTATTCCTCACTCCGAAAATAGCTACATTAAAAGAAGTTATTGTTACGCAATCTAAAAATAAATTTTTACACCAGATAAAACCAGATTTTTATTTTGACTTTGGTACTAAAAATTCAATTTCATTAATTAGAATTGAGAACTCTAAAGTAATTAAAATAAAAAATATTGGCTTATTTGTGAAAAAAAAACCAAAAGGAAACTTTATTAGGCCCCATATTTATATATATAAAAATGGTAAATTATCAAAATTATTGGACACCACTATTTTAAATTATTACTATAAGAAAAATATAGTATTATTTAACCTTGAAAAATTAAATCTAATAGCTGATTCTGACTTATACATTGGCTTTGAATTTCTTGAACCAATTGAAATAGGGAGAATTACTAATGAGAATAATTTATTTATATACTCCATTGCTAAAGATAAATTGATCGAGCTACAAAATAATACTACAAGTATGTCCTTCTTTATTGAAAAATACTAGTTAAAGATATTAAATTACAAGGATTTAAATTAGATATATCTATTAATCTCCTTATGATTCTGTCTTTCTCCTTGCCTTAATGGCTTTCATGATCAAAGGAAACGACGTAATGGCTATTAAAATCAGAATAATAGTTTCGATGTGTTTTTTCAAATCGATGCCAAATTCTTCGTTGAAAAAGGCATACAAATAATGCCCGGCAAACACGAGTATAAAAGACCATAACAACGAACTCAGCACGTTAAAAAGCATGAATTTACTTTTGGGCATGTGCACAATTCCCGCAATTATAGGGACAAAGGTGCGAACTACCGGTAAAAAACGGGCAAAGATGATGGCTTTTCCGCCGTGTTTTTCGAAAAACTCTTGCGATTGATAGAGGTATTTTTTCTTGAATAATAAACCGTCTTTTCTATTGTATAAACCCCTTCCACTGGTAGCGCCAAACCAATACCCAAAAATATTTCCGATTATTGCCGCCAGAGAAATGGCAAGTGCAACTACGGTCACATCCGAATACGTCTCTGGGATGAACCGCAAAGGAGCTGCTAATTTTTCGGCATAGATTCCCGATAAAAACAACAAGCTATCGCCCGGTAAAAAGAACCCCGCAAAAAGGCCTGTTTCGGCAAAGACAATGAACAAAACAACATAAATTCCAATAGGAATACCCCCCACTTCCATGGTAATATAAAATTCAGGATTGAATAATTGGGTCCAATGGAAATCGTTCATACTATGCTTCTGGATTAGTTTCCCATTTGTCAATTGCAGCAGTAGCCAAGGCGTTTCCTAACACATTGGTCATACTTCTCGCCATATCACAAAAATGGTCAATGGGTAAGATTAAGGCAATTCCTTCTGGCGGAATACCAAACATGGCACAGGTGGCAACTACGACGATTAATGACGCTCTGGGCACACCGGCTACACCTTTACTGGTTAGCATCAGTACCAACAACATGGTCAATTGTTCGCCCAATGACATATCTATACCATACACTTGCGCAATAAAAATACTGGCAAACGTCATGTACATCATACTTCCGTCAAGGTTAAAAGAATAGCCGAGCGGCAAAGTGAAGGACACAATTTTAGGTTGGCACCCAAAACGTTCTAATTCTTCTACCATTTTTGGAAAAACAGCTTCGCTACTGGTGGTTGAAAAAGCAATTAACAACGGACTTTTGATTCGTTGAAGCAAGACAAAAAGTCGTTTGCCTAAAATGAGATACCCCACCGCCAATAACAACACCCACAAGGCTAAAATTCCTACGAAAAATGCCCCTAAATATTTTGCATACAATGTAAAAACTTCGAAACCATGTTTGGCAATGGCACTGGCCACGGCTCCTAAAACCCCTAATGGGGCAGTCCACATGATATAACTAACCATTTTTAATACCACATGAGAAACGGTATCCAACAGTTTAATAATTGGTTTTGCTTCTTTTTTACTAAAGGCCGCTAAAGCCACTCCAAATAAGATGGAAAAAATTACAATTTGCAGAATTTCGTTGGTTGCAAGGGCTTCAAACAAACTCCTAGGAATCACGTGTTTGACAAATTCTTCCAATGAAAATCCTTTGGTATTTTCTAACAATTCTGTGGCACTTGAAGTATCTTCTAATTTGATGGTAGTCCCTTTTCCGGGTTCGAAAAAGTTAACCAAAACCATTCCTAACACTAAGGAAATTAAGGATGCCGAAACAAACCAAGCCATCGCTTTTCCGCCGACTCTTCCCACCATTTTCATGTCGCCCATTTTAGCAATTCCCACGACTAAAGTAGAAAAAACCAAAGGCGCAATAATCATTTGCACCAATCGAATAAAGATGGTTCCTAATAGTTTTATATTTTTTGAAAAGGATTCAATTGCATCGGGAAATTGATAATGCACTATTCCCCCCAAGGCCACCCCAATAATGAGCGAAATAATGATTAATATAAATAGTTTATTATTCTTCACTTTTATAAATATTTTAGAATGTGAAAATAGGCATATTTTTTTAAAAAAGTACTACATCCCCTATCGATTTATATTTATTTTATATAAAAAAAGCGATTTCAAATGAAATCGCTTTTTTATTATTCTTGATCTTTCATGACAAAAGATTCCATAAATTTTGTGGTATAATTCCCCGCTACATAATCCGGTTCTTCCATTAATTGTCTGTGGAA
>NZ_JBILKB010000129.1:0-3278 GCF_044376915.1 Flavobacterium sp. | reverse complement strand
TAATTTCATCCTCATATTTAGCTGGGAAAGTGGTTGCTAATTTACCTGACGGATTAACTTTTCCTGAAACTACATCTGCAATTGAATTTCCACCTTCTAATCCTGGTTGCCATGCCAATAAAATGGCATCTACTTGCTCTCTCCATGACATCACTTCAATCACTCCACCAATATTTAAAGTCACAATCACTTTTTTGTTTTGTGCATGAAAAGCAGTTGAAACGGATTTAATTAGTGCAATTTCTTTTTCAGATAAAGTAAAGTCGTCTTTAACTTTTCGATCCTTTGTCTCACCTGCATTACGTCCAATAGCAATAATTGCTACTGAAGATTCATTCGCTGCTTTGGTAACTAAATCAGTAGCTACTTCCATTTCTTGTATAGGCATATTCGGACTCATCAATTCTTCCCAAAAACCAAGCTTAGGTCTTTTGGCAAATTCGGCAGCCATATAATTTGAATAAGCAAGATATAAATTGCTATTTAAGGTATATCCAGCTTTAAATAAACCATCTGCTAATGTCACGGTATACATTTTATTTACGTTACCGCTTCCAGTACCGCCAGCTATCAATTCTAATTGATTAACGCCAAATAAAGCTACTTTGCTACCAGATTCCAATGGTAATGTTTTTGCATTATTCTTCAATAATACCATGCTTTCTGCAGCTACAGCTCGAGCGATTTGCGCATTCTCCTTTAAAGGAGGATTATCACTGTATTGATACCCATTAAAAATTGGTGACTTAACTATGATATTTAATATTTCAGACACATTTTGATCTACAACAGACTCAGCTAATTTTCCTGATTTTACTGCTTCTATAATAGCAGTACTTTGTTCTGGATTACCTGGCATAATTAAGTTATTACCTGCACTAATTTGCGACACTGCATTATTGCCGCCAAACCAATCAGTCATCACGAAGCCTTTAAAGCCCCATTCTTTTCTTAAAACGGTAGTTAACAATTCGCCATTTTCAGAAGTAAAAGGCCCGTTCATTAAATTATATGAACTCATGATTGTCCATGGACTTGAATGTTTCAACATGATTTGCCATCCCTTTAAATAAATTTCACGGATAGCTCGTTCACTAATAATCGTATTCAATGAATTACGATTTGTTTCTCCATTGTTAGCGAAAAAATGTTTAGCAGAAACGCCGACTCCGTTGCTTTGTATTCCATTTACCACTGCTGATGCCATTTGCCCAGTTATAACAGGATCTTCAGAATAATATTCAAAGTTTCTACCTCCTAATGGATTACGGTGAATATTCATACCTGGACCAAGGATCACATCAATTCCATATTCTTTGGCCTCTGCTCCATAAGCCGCTCCAACTTTGCGAACCAATTCAGTATCCCAACTTGATGCTAATAATGAACCAATTGGCCATGCTGTTGCATAATAGATTCTACTTTTACCGCCGTTAAATGCATGAACACCTGCTGGTCCATCGCAAACCACTAAAGATGGAATTCCTAAGCGAGGTATAGCATAAGTAGACCCAGCAGCACCTGTAACTCTTTTTTGCGCTTCAGTTGGTACAACAGGAGCACCTGGAATTTGAACACCTGGAACATACATTCCTTGACCAACTAATAAATTTGCTTTTTCTTGAAGGGTCATTGATTTAACCACATCATTTATTGGACTTTTCCCTAATTGAGGAAGGGTTTGTTGCGCCATCACAATAGCGGAACTCATTAATAGGATAAAGATTCCATTTATTTTTTTAAAACTGATTTTCATAAAAGGTAATTTAGGGTTAAAATATCATTATGTAATACTGACACAATGATAAACAATTATAAATTATTAAACAAATATTAGTTGCAAAATTAGATTTTCAAACGAAGCGATAATAGCAGACGCGAGATAAATAGAAAAATGGAGATAATAATTGCAAAATTTCTCTTTTGAAAGAAATAATAAAAACCTCACGCAGTTTCCTAAGGCAGAGGGTATGGATGATTTTGGAGAGTAAAATCCATTAAAAAACCCCTAACACTTTGGTATTAGGGGTTTTACTTTTGTAGCGAGACCGAGATTTGAACTCGGGACCTCAGGGTTATGAATCCTGCGCTCTAACCAACTGAGCTATCTCGCCATTTCTAGAGGTTACAGCATCCTGTAACGCGGGTGCAAATATAGAAATAATAATATCGTTTCCAAGAAATATTTAACAAAAAAATATTTTTAAAAACACTTTTTTTTTGACTTTATATTCTTATATTTCAAAAAAATTAAACAGTATACATGGAATCAAAAGTACGCTATGAGATAGAGTTTCCCATTAATTCTTCCCCTCAATTATTGTATCAATATATTTCTACTCCTTCTGGGTTATCAGAGTGGTTTGCGGATAATGTTAATTCTCGTGGCGAGTTTTTCACTTTTATTTGGAATGACTCTGAAGAGAAGGCAAGATTAGCTTCAAAAAAATCAGGTGAAAAGGTAAAGTTCAAATGGGTGGATGATAATGCAAAAGATACTGAGTATTTCTTCGAAATTCATATTTTGGAAGATGAGTTAACCAAAGACGTTTCTTTGCTCATAATTGATTTTGCGCCTCATGACGAAATAGATGAAGCTAAGCAACTATGGGAAAATCAAGTGTCCGATTTAAAACATCTTATCGGATCAGTGTAGTAAATCTATTTTTGACTTATATTTGCCCTGAATACATTCAGGGCTTTTTTTATGGATAATTGTAACGGAGACAGTAACGCACAAGAGAATATGCTAACTCAAAATCGGGCTTTTTTATACGGTGATGCGGTTTTTGAAACCCTAAAAGTTGTACAGGGTAAAATACTCTTTTTAGAAGATCATTATTTTAGACTGATGGCTTCTATGCGTATATTACGAATGGAAATCCCTATGGATTTTACCATGGAATTTTTTGAAGAACAACTGTTGTCAACGGCAAATAAAGCAGGTTGTTTAGATTCTGCCCGTGTTAGAATTACTGTGTATCGCAATGATGGAGGGTATTATTTACCAGTTACCAATACCATTTCATATTTAATTCATGCCACTCCATTACAAAATCAAGTTTATATTTTAGAATCTTCATCCTGCGAAGTGGATTTGTACAAAGATTTTTACATTAGTAAGCAGTTACTCTCTTCTTTGAAAACTACTAATAAAGTACTTCATGTTACAGCTAGTATTTATGCCAATGAAAATGATTTAGACAACTGTATTTTACTTAACGAAAGCAAAAATGTAGTCGAAGTTATCCAAGGTAATATTTTTATGCTTCAAGGTA
>NZ_JBILKB010000128.1:0-3280 GCF_044376915.1 Flavobacterium sp. | reverse complement strand
CCTGTTTAATTATGAACTTAAGAGGAAGAAATAAAGTAAACGCAGAATTCAATATGTCTTCGATGACCGATATTGTTTTCTTGTTGTTGATCTTTTTTATGATAGCCGTCACCACAATGACCAACACCAATGCTTTAGATTTGGTGTTGCCCAATTCGGCAGGCCAATCCGATCAAGGTGAAACAATTTCGGTGAGTATTGATGGAAAATTCAATTATTTTTTAGATCAAGAACAACTTCCCATAGAACAATTAGAGGCAGCATTGCAACAAAAATTAGCCGGACAAAAAGAGCCGAATATTGTTTTGCACGTGGCCAAAGAGGTTCCCATTGAAAATGCAGTTAAAGTAATGGATATTGCCTACCGAAATCAATATAAAATAGTTTTAGCTGTAGCTCCAAAGTAAACATGATTTTAGAAACCAAATATGAAAAGCGATCCTTGGGTATAACAGTTGTTGTATTCATAGTGTTGTTTATTTGTTTTTATTTTTATGTTTTAAAAGACGATCCGAATGTTCCTTATGTGTTTAAAGGAGGCGAAATTGCCATTAATTTTGGCACTTCTGAAACCGGAAATGGAGACATTCAACCGATAGAGAAGGTGCAAACAGCGCCAGAACCAGTGGTGAATGAAGCCGTTGAAACACCCGCTCAAAAAATTACCACACAAACCAAAGTTAAAGCAGCTGCGGTGCCAACAGCAACTACACCTTCTGAGGCACCACCGACACCCACGCCGCCCAAACGAAAAACCAACAGTGCATTAAACAGCATATTAAAAGGTCCCAAAACAACTGGAACCACGCAAACTGGACACGGCGATGATAACGACGGAGGAGACAAGGGAAGTGTTAATGGCAGTTTGTATGCTAATATGACTTATGGCGACGGAACGGGTGACGGAAAAGGAACTGGGAAAGGAACCGGCTGGGGATTGTCAGGTAGAAAATTATATGGCAACAGTAAAAAAATACAGGATTGTAATGAGTCGGGAAAAGTTGTTGTAAAAATATGGGTGAACCGTCAAGGAAATGTAATTCGTGCCGAGCGCTCGCAAGGAACAACAAATACAAATCCGTGTTTGGTGAATCCTGCCATTGAAACAGCAAAAACGTTCAAATGGCAATCAGATAGCAATGCGCCCGAAACCCAAATCGGTTTTGTGGTGGTTAATTTCCAATTGGGAGAGTAGCCAAAAGATACAATTGCGGGCTCATCAACCCCGATAGCAATGAAAATCCCATGCCTCGCATGGATTGTAATGGATAGCGGGTACTGGGTTGGCCAAAACGCCCAAACCCTTCGTTTCAAAACAAACAAAATGAATTACCAAGAAACCACAGAATGGCTGTTTAAGCAGTTGCCCATGTTTCAAACGCAAGGCGCATCAGCCTATAAAAATGATTTAACCAATATCGTATTGTTGGCTAAGCATTTGGGACATCCCGAGTTGCAATTCAAATCGGTTCATGTAGCGGGTACCAATGGCAAAGGGTCAACTTCTTCGATGATCGCTTCCATACTTCAAGAAGCGGGCTATAAAGTGGGTTTGTATACTTCGCCCCATTTAAAAGATTTTAGGGAACGCATTAAAATCAACGGACTAGAAATACCTGAGGATTTTGTAGTGGATTTTGTGGCTCAAAACCAGGCTTTTTTTGAAGCCAATGCCTTGAGTTTTTTCGAAATGACCGTAGGACTGGCATTTGATTATTTTGCGAAAGCCCAAGTAGATGTTGCCATCATTGAAGTGGGAATGGGAGGCAGGCTAGATGCTACAAACATAATTACGCCGTTACTTTCGGTAATTACCAATATTGGTTTTGATCATACCCAGTTTTTAGGGGATACATTGGCTAAAATTGCCACCGAGAAAGCTGGCATCATTAAGCAAAATATTCCGGTTGTCATAGGAGAATACAATCCAGAGACACAACCTGTTTTTCAAAGCAAAGCTGCGGCAGAAAAGGCCCCTATTTTTTATGCCCACACAGCACCCGAAATAACATATCCCTGTGCTTTGAAAGGCGCGTATCAAAAACACAATAAAAAAACAGTGCTTCAGGCGATTGAAATTTTGAAGGCAAACTTTTCAATTTCAGAAGATCACATCAAAGCGGGTTTACATAATGTAGTGATCCATACGGGTTTGCTCGGAAGATGGCACGTATTACAGGAAAAACCATTTGCTGTATGTGATACCGCGCACAATGCTCACGGCCTAGCAGAAGTCTTAGCCCAAATTGCCCAACATAAATATGATACTTTGCACGTGGTTTTAGGAGTGGTAAATGATAAAGATTTAGACGCCATTTTACCCTTGTTTCCCAAAAAAGCAAAGTATTATTTTTCAAAACCCAATATGCCTCGTGGATTAGACGCTACCCTTTTACAAGAAAAAGCAGGAGTGTATGGTTTAAAAGGGCAGGTATATGATTCGGTGTCAATGGCTTATGAAAAAGCTTTGTCTAGTGCGGGCTCCTATGATTTTATTTATGTAGGCGGTAGCACTTTTGTAGTCGCAGAAATTATCTAATTTTTTTAGGAAATCACTTGTGCAAATAAATTATCGGTGTATATTTGCACTCGCGTTACAGCAATGTAAAGCATTTTAGGGCGATTAGCTCAGCTGGTTCAGAGCATCCCGATTTTATCGGGAGGGTTAGGGTTCAGCAAGATTAAATAACATATTAGGGCGATTAGCTCAGCTGGTTCAGAGCACCTCGTTTACACCGAGGGGGTCGGGGGTTCGAACCCCTCATCGCCCACAAAGTCCTTAGAAATGAGGACTTTTTTTATACGCCAAATTTTTTTATATGCCATTTTTCGTTTATATACTCTTCAGTCCTTATAAGGATAAATTTTATATTGGTTTTACTTCTGACCTAGAAAATAGAATAACCAGACACAATCAAAAAAGCAAAGGTTTTACCGGTACAACAAATGATTGGAAAATCGTGTATTCTGAAAGCTATAGTACAAAGTTTGAAGCTATGACTAGAGAAAAACAAATAAAGTTATGGAAAAGTCGGAGCAAAATTCAACAATTAATAAATAGTAAAGATTAGCTCAGCTGGTTCAAAGCATCCCGATTTTATCGGGAGAGTCGGGGGTTCGAACCCCTCATCGCCCACAAAGTCCTTAGAAATAAGGACTTTTTTTATACGCCAAATTTTTTTATATGCCATTTTTCGTTTATATACTCTTCAGTCCTTATAAGGATAAATTTTATATTGGTTTTACTTCTGACCTAGAAAATAGAATAACCAGACACAAT
>NZ_JBILKB010000127.1:0-3324 GCF_044376915.1 Flavobacterium sp. | reverse complement strand
AATACATTCAGGTGTAAAGGATATTCGTGAAGTAATTGAAAAAGCAAAACAAAGCAGTGGTTTGTTTACTGCAAAAAATCCGATTCTTTTTATCGATGAGATTCATCGTTTCAGTAAATCACAACAAGATTCATTATTAGCGGCAGTGGAAAAGGGTTGGGTAACCTTAATAGGTGCCACAACAGAAAATCCGAGTTTTGAAGTAATTCCGGCGCTGTTGTCAAGATGTCAGGTCTATGTATTGAACGCGTTTACCAAAGACGACTTAGAAGCGTTATTATATCGTGCTATTACTACGGATGTGCCTCTTCAAAATAAAACCATCGAATTAAAAGAAACCGAAGCACTGTTGCGACTATCGGGTGGCGATGGTAGAAAATTATTGAATATTTTCGAATTGGTTGTGAACGCTTCCGAAAGTGATGCCATTGAAATCACCAATGAAAAAGTAATGCAATTGGTGCAAAAAAATACCGTATTGTATGACAAAACGGGTGAACAACATTACGATATCGTTTCAGCATTTATCAAATCCATACGTGGAAGCGATCCTAATGGGGCTGTTTATTGGTTGGCCCGTATGATTGAAGGCGGTGAAGATGTAAAATTCATTGCCCGAAGACTACTCATCTTAGCCAGTGAAGATATTGGAAATGCCAACCCAACGGCTTTTATCATGGCAAACAATGCTTTCCAAGCGGTGGCAACTATTGGATATCCTGAAAGTCGTATCATTTTGAGTCAATGTGCTATTTATTTAGCGACTTCCGCAAAAAGTAATGCGAGTTATATGGCCATTGGAAAAGCACAACAAATGGTAAAACAAACGGGCGATTTACCGGTTCCTATTCATTTGCGAAATGCACCAACCAAATTAATGGCAGCATTGGGCTATGGCGATGAATACAAATATTCGCATGATTTCCCCAACAACTTTGCCGAACAAGAATTTTTACCTACAGAAATTGCTGAAACTACATTTTATGAGCCGGGTGAGAACGCTCGTGAAAACGAATTGCGTCAGTTTTTAAAAAACCGCTGGAAAGATAAGTATGGGTATTAATTGGAAATTCAAGATTAGAATTTAACCGCTACTTTCTCTGAAATCAATTGGTCATTTTGATAATATTCAAAAAACCATGAATTTTCTTTTTTCACTAGAACCCCAGTAATTAAGCCTTTTTCAGCTATATATACATCTTTGACAGACGTATTATAGAGTACCATTATTTTTTTGGGTTCCTCATCTACTACTTTGAAGCCGTTAGCTGTTGGAATTGCAAATAGTTGCTTGTTATCTGTATTTTTGGTACTTTCTTCTTTAACAGGATCAGGAACTACATCTGATTTTGATGGTGATTCAACAGCAACAAAAATTTCATTTTGCTGTTTTTGTTCTCTTTTAAAATTTAATTTTCCTTTCATACTCATTAATGCAATCCGAATAGACTCGTTATACGCATTTAAAAAATCTTTCTCTCTACTCGTTCCTTGTACACTTGTATAGATCACACTATTTGTACAATCGATTAACTCAAAATTTATCTTAGTAATAAAGATGTTTTTTTGCTTAATTGCATTTACATAAAATGCCAAACAACGATTATTTGCCAATTCGGCAGGAAAATTATCCGTATCAAAATAAACAATAAAGCCCTCGCTTTCAAAAAAAGACTTCGTCATTAAACTGGCATTGTAGTCATTTCCGGTTCCAAAAAAACTAAATTTTTTAGGGACAATAACGTATTTATAACGATCTTGTGCGAATGTAATAGTGCAACACAGCACAAAAACCAAAACTAACCATCTTTTCATCATTACAATATGTTTTTTAAAGCTAACAAATGATTCACTTGTAACACTTTGGTTGCTATAGTATTATTTTGTTCATTAAAGTAAATAGCATCTATTCCGGCGTCTAGTGCCCCAAGAATATCCGCTTCATAACTGTCCCCTATCATGACACTTTCTTCTTTGGTCGCATTGGCAAAAGATAGTGCATAATCAAATATACTGCGATGCGGTTTTTTTTCACCAGCCATTTCAGAATTCGTAACCGTGGTAAAATAGGGTTCGAGTTGGGCGTTTTTTATCTTTTTTTGTTGCACCGAAGCAAAACCATTGGTAATAATGTGCAAGGTGTAGTTGGGTTTTAAATAATCCAACAACTCAATAGCGCCCTCAAACAAATGATTACTATCGGGCAAATACTTGATATAATCCTCTGAAATTTCATGAATTAGGGCATCCGAGATGGCAAACTGCAGTGCATCAAAAACATCTTTTAAACGATAATAACGCAAATCCTCATGCGAAATTTGATTGACTTGATACAATTTCCAATAATGTTGATTTCTTGGAATATAATGATCTAAAAAATCGGACAACGAAATTAAAAAATCCCGCTCTTTGAAAATGGTTTCAAAAGCATAAGCCGAATTTCTATCAAAATCCCAAAGGGTATGATCTAAATCAAAAAAAAGATGCTTTTTATGTTTAAAGTGTTGCAAGAGCTATTAATTTTTGGAAACAATTTCGGCATTTTCAATGTTATAGATCCAATTGTCTACATCGGTTTCATTCACTTTAAACGTTCCTTTAATGGTCAAATAGGTATCGGTTTTAAGTTTAGGCAAACCGCCTTTAAATTTCAAACCTGTTATGGTCTCGGGTCCCGATTTGCCACAGAAAAAACATGAAGCAAAAACATTTTTACTCAATGCATAATTTTTAGCATCTATTGGCACGATAAAACCGGTCAAAAAAACTGTTTTATTATGGTAGGATTTCAATTTTAAATTTACTTGTGGGAATTCAACCTCACCATAGGTCGCGTGTTTTTTTCGAATGTATTTGATATCTCCCAATAATTTCCATGTGAGTGTATCATTAGCAATAGTTGCATTGTCTTTTGACAAAGGTAGGGACTTCGTATTTTTTTCAAAACTTAATAATGAAAAGAATACGCATAAAGCGACCACAAATTTTATAGAATTACGCATTAGCTAAAGTTTTTGAAATGTTTAGATGATAGGCTTTTATTGCAGGAATTAATGCAGCAATACAACCTACTAAAAGGGTTACTACTAACAACATGCCTTCTTTTTGCCATAAAAAAGTATAGGGATCAAAACTCATTTTAAAATCTGCTTCTGATGCATTTGAAAGCATGCTTAGCGCTACCCTTCCGAGAACAGATCCAAATACAAAACCCACTACACATAGCAACAAACTTTCGATCATTACAATTTTCAACAATTGAAATCTCCTCGCACCATTCACACGCAACAAGGCAAATTCTGATTCACGCTCTTTTAACGTAGT
>NZ_JBILKB010000070.1:0-10337 GCF_044376915.1 Flavobacterium sp. | reverse complement strand
TCGAACCTGTGACCTTCGGGTTATGAGCCCGACGAGCTGCCTACTGCTCTATCCCGCGATTTGTGAGTGCAAATATACGACGAATATGTTTAAATGCAAGTAAATAACGAAAAAAATATTTATTTCTCCTATTCGACTGATATCCCTACCTTTGCAGTTCAAAAAACAATAAAATGGAGCACAGAGCAGGCTATGTAAATATCATAGGCAACCCAAATGTAGGAAAGTCAACGCTTATGAATGCCTTTGTGGGCGAAAGACTATCCATCATTACTTCGAAGGCACAAACAACCAGACATCGCATTTTAGGAATCGTAAATGGTGATGATTTTCAAGTGCTCTTTTCGGATACGCCCGGAATTATTAAACCAGCCTATGAATTGCAAAATTCGATGATGGATTTTGTAAAATCAGCTTTTGAAGATGCAGACATTTTAGTGTACATGGTGGAAATTGGTGAAAAAGAATTAAAAGACGAAGCTTTCTTTAATAAAATCATTCATTCTAAGATTCCTGTTTTGTTGCTTTTAAACAAAATTGACAAATCAAACCAAGAACAATTAGAAGAACAAGTGCAAGCATGGAAAGAAAAGGTACCTAATGCTGAACTTTTTCCAATTTCTGCCTTAGAAAATTTTAATGTGCAAACGGTTTTTGATCGAATTATCGAATTATTACCTGTTTCGCCTGCATTTTATCCAAAAGATGCTTTAACCGATAAACCCGAACGTTTTTTTGTAAATGAAACCATTCGTGAAAAAATCTTATTGAATTACGACAAAGAAATTCCATATGCTGTAGAGATTGAAACCGAAGAATTTATCGAAGACGACAACATAATTAGAATTCGAGCCGTAATTATGGTGGAACGTGATACGCAAAAAGGAATCATCATTGGACACAAAGGAGCTGCATTAAAACGCGTGGGCATTCAAGCGCGTGAAGATTTAGAAAAATTCTTTGGCAAACAAATTCACTTGACTACCTATGTTAAAGTCAATAAAGATTGGAGAAGCAGTGCTTACCAACTGAAACGATTTGGATACAACCAGAAATAAAATTAAAGATAAAAGATAAAAGAAGCCTGATGAAATTCATCAGGCTTCTTTTATTCCAACACCCGATGCATCAACACTTCTAACTTATGCATTTGAGGCGCACATTTTTTTCTATTGATTCGGGCTTGAAAATAGAGCAACATCCATAGAATAGCCATAAAAAACATAACCGCGCAATCGACAACTATTGATTGATGTAAACTCCAATGCGAATAGGCCATCATCATGAAAATCAAAAATACGCCCCCCACAAAAAAGTGTAAAAACATAAAAAATGTCCACACGGTTTGATCGGGTCCAAACAACCCCTTGACATGGGTTGTACTATCATCTTTCGCGGTCAATTCGATATGCAAATGGGGCGAATAATATTTTCGTTTGGCCAACGTAATAAAAAAGAAAATATGATGATCTGAAACTTTGATGCGATAATCTTCTTTCACGTCATCTTTGAGGGCAATGGCATCTTCTAAAATAGTTGCTACTGATTTTGTTACGTCCATTTGAAATCGGGGACGTAATTCAATACTGTTGTCAATGTCCATTCTTACAGATTTTAAAGCTAATATATGTATTTTTTTTAACAAATGTTGACACTACATATCATATGGCCCAGATAGCAGTGAAAATCCTTTTTGTTTTGCTAAAACAAAAAGATTGAAACGAATAGCTGGAAAAAGCTCCGAAAAAAATCGTACTTTTGCGGATTCAAAACAAGATTATGAACAATATCGTTGCCATAGTAGGAAGGCCTAATGTAGGAAAATCCACTTTTTTTAATCGTTTAATCCAACGCAGAGAGGCCATTGTGGACTCAGTAAGTGGAGTTACCCGAGATCGAAATTATGGAAAAAGCGAATGGAATGGAAAGGAATTTTCAGTAATTGATACCGGCGGTTACATCAAGGGATCTGATGATATTTTTGAGGCAGAAATACGCCGTCAAGTTGAATTAGCTATTGATGAAGCCGATGCCATCATTTTTGTGGTGGATGTTGAAGAGGGCATTACACCTATGGATGATGAAGTTGCGAAATTGTTGCGAAAAGTTACCAAACCAGTATTACTTGTTGTAAATAAAGTAGACAATGCCATGCGTGAAAAAGACGCCTTTGAGTTCTACAATTTAGGGTTGGGAGATTATTATACCATTTCAGGAATGAGTGGTAGTGGAACAGGTGAATTGTTAGATAAACTGGTTGAAGTATTGCCTGAAATGCCCGAAGTTTCTGAAGAAGTTGAACCGTTACCTCGTTTTTGTGTGGTAGGCCGTCCAAATGCCGGAAAATCTTCGTTCATCAACGCATTAATTGGCGAAGATCGATTTGTAGTTACCGATATTGCAGGTACCACACGTGATGCCATTGATACGAAATACAACCGTTTTGGTTTCGAATTTAATTTGGTAGACACTGCCGGAATTAGACGAAAAGCAAAAGTAAAAGAAGATTTAGAGTTTTATTCGGTTATGCGCTCAGTAAGAGCAATTGAACACAGCGACGTGTGTTTGTTAGTCATTGATGCGACTCGCGGATTTGAAGGGCAAGACCAAAGTATTTTTTGGTTGGCCGAAAAAAACAGAAAAGGAGTTGTCATCCTGGTCAACAAATGGGATTTGGTTGAAAAAGACACCATGTCGGCTAGAGATTACGAACGAAAAATAAGAGAAGAATTGCAACCTTTTACGGATGTGCCGATTCTTTTCATCTCTGCTTTAACCAAACAACGTTTATTAAAAGCACTAGAAACGGCTGTAGAGGTATTTGAAAACAGAAAGCAACGCATTTCAACTTCAAAATTCAATGAGTTGATGTTGCCCATTATTGAAGCTACTCCTCCACCTGCCTTAAAAGGTAAATATGTTAAAATTAAATATTGTATGCAGTTGCCAACCCCAACTCCACAGTTTGTGTTTTTTGCCAACTTGCCGCAATATGTAAAAGATCCATATAAACGTTTTATTGAAAACAAATTGAGAGAACAATACAACTTTAGTGGTGTTCCCATAGATATTTATTTCAGACAGAAATAATAAAAAAGCCCACAATTACTTGTGGGCTTTTTTATTGTCAAAATAATCTTAAAATGCGGTATTAAACGATAATGAAATTCCGGTACTTTCGGGTACAAATCGGCATACACCTCCCACACAAACCAATCCACCTCGTTGTCTTCCATACCCTAGTGCAACTCGTGTAGCTCCCTTTCGGTATGCTCCACCAATGGTGAGGTAATGTTTTTTACGCTCTTCTTTATCCTTTGTATTTCCATAGTTTATAAGATCCATAGCATATACCGAAAATTTCTCGTTGAAATTATATTCCATAGAACCGCCCATCCAATTTTTAAAATCGGCATCAGCCCACATGTGTTCAACATCAACTCGAATAGATTTTGATTTGGTTAAACTATAAATCCATTCCCCATAAAAAATATGCGTATTTACGTCATGAGAAGCATCCTCTACCCATGGTTTGTTGTAATATTGATTTACATACAAAAAAGAGGCCCGTGAATTTTCAGAAAATTGTTTTTTCACTTCAATATTAAAATCTGAAAAATATTTTTCACCTACCCCAAAAAAATTGGTTTCATATTGCGCGGGAACGGCGCGATAAGTGCCTGGCAAATTATACCAACTCGCATAATTCAGTGCTAATTTAGTTCCATATTTACCGCCTAGCTTGGTATCCTTGGCAAATTCATACACCACATCTAATTGCCCTCCGGTTTCCCCCGATTTCATAATTTCATTGGACTTAAATTCGACACCCGCTTGTGCTTGATACACATAAATGTTTGCCAAATTAGAATGGTGTTGTTTTGTCAATGCAGGTGTAAAATTGATGACTTTATCAGAATAATCTAATGACGATTGATTTAACCCAACCGCTTCAGGAATTCGTTCTGATGTAAACAACATGTTTTGGGTTCTGCGCAACGTAAGATCAATTCCCAATCCATCTTTTGCGATTCCTAAATTGAATTGTAAGGCATTTCCATCGTTAATAAAATCATTTGAAATGGAATTGGTAATGCGATTCAATGTAGCGTCTTTAGATTTGTAATTGGCTTCAAAAGAAGAATAAAAAATACCTTGCGAGAAGGCCGATCGTAACGAAAAAGCATGCGTAGTTGGACTGAAACTTGGATGTAAAACCATAGATTGATCAATTTTCTCGTATCGATTCACATTTGAAAACCCAATTTCGAAATCAGCTTCTTCAAAAGACAGCAAATCCGAAAGATTGGTTTCTAAATCAAAACCATACAAATGACCTTCTGATACTTTAAAACCAGAACGCTGTTGCCCATAAAACGCCTTAAATTTTATATCCTTTGTTGGTTTATAAAAAACTTTTCCACCTCGCAACGCTGTATTGATCCCTAAGGAACGATCTTCCCAAGCACGCAATATCATCCCTGAGCCGAATTGCTCATAAAAATAACCTGCTGTTGCTTCCAATTTTTTAGTTTTATACTTTGCAAAATAAGTAGCTACATTGGTACCATCAAAACCAGGATAATAATTTAAAAGGGCTTGTTTCTCATAACTTTCAACTTGCATTCCAAAAGTCCATTTTTTGACTTCATAATTCAATTGAAGGTAATTATTTGATCGAAAATATTCTGGAGAATTTTCATCATTTTCAAATTCTAAATAACGCTGTGCATTTGTTTCAAAGCCTCCAAAAAATCTGCCCATGTCTTTTTTTTCTTGTGCATGTAATGTAAGCGTTGAAAGACCAAAAACAAGTATGTAATTTATTAATTTCATGAGTTAATAATGGGGAGTTGTATTGCAATAATTAGTTTATAATTCTTTTAGCTTTTGGTATAGTTCTTCCTCTGATCCTTGCGAATAGCCATTACTTACATACACAATTTTGCTGTTTTTAACTACAATAGTATAGGGAACATTCACAATAGATAAAGCTCTTTTCAATTCTTGATTAGAATCCATTAAAACATTGTATGTCCAACCTTTACCATTTAAAAAAGGCTTTACTCGTTTTTGTGTTTTGGAATCATCAATGGATACAGCAATAATTTCAACATTAAGTGCTTCTTTCCAAGTAGCATATTTTTTATGAATGGCTTCTAATTCATTGATACAAGGTGCACACCAAGTAGCCCAAAAGGAAAAAACATATAATTTATCCTTCTCATTAAACTGAGTGCTAACATTAATGGTTTCTCCTGAAATTGAATTTAATTCGATGTTAGGCATTTGCTTTTGAGCGTATCCTAAGGAAGTAAAAAACAATAAAAAAATAATTTTTTTCATGGCAATTAATTTGATGGCAATTAGTAGAAAAAGCTGTCTAAAATAATTATTTAGACAGCTTTGAAAATTAGACTCTTATAAAAAAAAATCACTATTTTTTTACAAATTTCACAGTTTCATTCATCAATTCATTTTTGATATTTACCATGTAAATACCCGAATTTAAATGTGAAACATTGATGATTGAATTTTCATCAACACCTGCAGATTGTAAAACAACTTTACCCGTTACATCTGTAATCATAATTGTTGCATCTTGAACATTCGCAAATTGAATGCTATTTGAAGCTGGATTAGGATATAATTTAACTTTTGCAATTGCGTTGTCTTCTAAAGATAAAGCATCTGTAGCTTGGTAACTTTGCATAATCTCTTTAGTTGTTGGATTTTGAATAAACAAAATTACTTCTAAATCAGAAACTTGCTCAATAAAGGTACTTGCTAAACTTGCAGAAATTTGTCCACTAATTGGAGTACCTGCTGTACAATTGATTGTCGTTCCACTCGCATTTGGTACCATTTTCATCATTACGTGCTTGAATGATGTTTCTCCATTAGTAGCAACATTTCCTGTAGTTGTTTTTTCAATTACAGCAGCATGCAATACATAATTTCCTGATAAATATGGTGTAACAGTATAATTAATAAGTGCGTTACCTCCTGATAAATTACGATTGGCTGTTAAACCAAAATATCCTGTTTTTGTAGCTTCGTTATTTACATGTGATGTAAGAGCAGAGAGACTGTTTCCTGTTGAATAATTAACTCCGTCAATCCATAAACTAGTAATTGAATTTACCCCGTAAAAAGTTCTTCTAACACCTCCCTCGGCAGTATAGTAAGGATCTCCCGTACCAGGCCAATTCATTTGGTAAGCAATGTAATTGAAATTTTGATTTTGTGAAGCATAAAAAGAATTAAAAACGGTATTGTTATAATTTGCACATGGAACACATGTAGAACCAGTAAATTTCTCTAATAATGGCTTATATGATGTTGATCCAGCTGCCACAATTGTACTTTTAACTATTGAATTGTCTGCGGTAATTCCATCAACAGTGGTATTTACAGTAGGCACACTAAAATTAAGTGCATATGTTGAACCAACTATTGCATTTAAGGCAACACTATGAGTGAAATTATGAGTACCACCTATAGGTATATTAACCCCTGTTACTGAGTAAGTATTTACTGTTCCACTATTTGCTTGCCAATTAACAACATATGAAGTAACTGGGTTAGTTCCTTGATTTTTAACCACTCCATTAAAAGTAAAGTTACCTCCTAGAATTATCGCTGGAACAGCAACCGATTCTAGAGAAACATCATTTTGTACAGGTCTTTTTACTTGAAAAGCATCTATCCCTACATAATCTGAATTATTTCCTGTACCACCACCCTCAACATTATATCTAAGAGCTAACTTACATGCCACTTGTCCTGTTAAACCTGTTACAGTGTAAGAGATTTTTGTCCAAGTTGTTGGATATCCACCGATAGTTAAATCTTGATTAACCGTTGTACACAGTGTCGTAAATGAACCTAAACCTGTTGATCCAACAGGATTAACTGATGCATTCCCAACTGTACTCATTCTCAATTCCATACGATCAGGATATTGTGACCCAGGTACACGAGTATAGAAAGATATTTGATCGCCATTCTGAACAGTAATAACGGGTGTCATTAACCAATTGCTAAGATCACTTACCCCTGCCCCAGATTGATAATTAACAGCTATATAGCCATCAGCTGGACCATTATAAGATGAAAAAGAATCTGTATTTCCTCTAAACCAAGTAGCTGATCCTATTGGGTTACTTTGATTTGTCATTGTCCAACCAGTTGGCAATGTTATAGTAGCCCCAAGTGCATCAAAATTTTCCTGAAGCAAAATTTGTGCAAAAGAAAAGTTTGAGATTAATAATAAAAGTAATAGTTTTTTCATATATAAATAATTTATGTTTATACAAATGTAATTTTTTTTTTAAAACAATCGAAAAAAATGATATTTTTGTTAAAAATTTTATAATTATGAAAAAAATTACTTTTATTTTTCTTATTTCCACGGTTTTAATATTTGAAGCAAAAGCTCAGTTCACAGTTAATAAAATTAACGGAACTGCTTTCACCAATGATGAAATCATAAACTTTACAACACACAGTAATTCAGCTGCCGAATTAAAGTTTACCGTACAAAATAATGCTACTGAAAATTTAGACTTTAGAATTCGTTGTTTAAGTTTAGTAAATAATAATGGATCTAATTTTCAATTGTGTTGGGGTGGTGAATGCATCCCAAACGTAGCTGCAAATGGAATCTACCCTGATTTTCAAAACGTTATTAATGCAGGAAGCAATACAATTGGCTTTAATGATAGTTTTAAAAATTTCAATCCTGGTGATGGTGCCAATTATCCGATGGATTTCAAATTTAGAGTTTTTACAAGAAATCTAACCGGAACTAATGTTGGTACTGGATTTGATATAACCTACCGCTATCAAGGTCCTTTGAGTATAGCACAAAAAGACAAATTAAGCGCAATGGGTGTAAAAGTTTTAAATACTTCTGTAAACAATTTTGTGGGCTTAGAAATCAGCAAACCAATTGGTTATAGCATTTTAAATCTTCAAGGACAAACTATTACCTCAGGAAAATTAACAGAAAACACTAATCTTAATTTTGCGGCTTACCAAACTGGATTGTATTTTATAAATTTCATAAGTGCCGATGGTTTAGTAGATGCAGTTAAAATTTATAAAAAATAAAAGCATGAAATATTGTTACCTCTTAACCCTTTTCGTGTTTTTTGGTTGCTCAAAAGAATATACAATTCTCGAGTCAATTGATGGCTTAATTTTATCTTCAAACGAGACTACACGAATTATCAATCAAACCACCACATTACGTTTGGTTAAAAATAATGGAGAAGACGTAACGGATGCTACTACTTTTTATGTAAACGGTGTTGCTATACCCGCTAATACTTTTACTAAAAGTGAAGTTGGTATATATTTAGTAGAAGCTAAATATACTGGCGTTGCAGCTGAAAATACAGTTGAAGTAACCTATCATGATGGCTCATTGATTGCTTTCAAAAGTAATGTAATGGTAGAAGATTACACGGGTGTTTGGTGTGGAAATTGTCCAAGGGTAGTAGTTGCACTAGAGCAAGCTAGCCAACAACTAGGCGCAAATGAAGATCAATTGATTAAAGTTGCTATACATCGTTCAAGTTCAAACCCAACAGATGCAAGTTATGATCCCTATAATTTTGACGCCTCTGCCTTTGAGCCAAATGGTGGCTATCCAAAAGCATACATCAACAGAAAAACAAGATGGACGCCACTTGAATACAACAATTTAGGAATGGTCGTTACACAAACTCAAATCAATAAAAGATTAGGACTAAAATTAAAGACGGAAACGATTAATAACGTTATAAAACTTACAGTAGACGGTTTATTTTCCACCAATTTCAATCAATTAAGTCTTGTAGTCTATCAATTAGAAAGTGGTTTCGTTTATGACCAAATAAATTACACTACGTTTTACAACGGAGAAGATATCATTCAAAATTTTGTACACGACCATGTATTAAGAAATATTTTAACTAATTCGAATGGTGATGCCATTTCGAACTCCACTACCGGAACTGAATTTTCTCGTGAATTTAGCATACCGGTAAACACAATTACAAATACACAAAATGCAGAATTTGTGGCTTTTATAATTGATAATGCAGGTAACGTATTAAATGCGCGAGCCATAAAAGTAAATCAGACTCAAAATTATCAATTCTTATAATTAAAAAGGGCTTACAATGTAAGCCCTTTTTTATATCCTTTTACCAACTTCCACCAGCACCACCACCAGAGAAACCGCCGCCGCCAAAGCCACCGCCGAAACCTCCTGATGAACCGCCGCCAAAGCTGCCGCCGCCAAAACCGCCACCACTTCTACCCAGGCTACTCAAGATGATCATATCACCCAAATCGAGACCGCCCGAATGTC
This sequence comes from Flavobacterium sp., assembly GCF_044376915.1. Lineage (GTDB taxonomy): Bacteria > Bacteroidota > Bacteroidia > Flavobacteriales > Flavobacteriaceae > Flavobacterium. The sequence continues at coordinate 976 of NZ_JBILKB010000070.1, read as the reverse complement.
CTCCATTTCCGCCCCGATTGCGTTTGGAACTTATTAATACAATCACAACTACTATTACAACAATGATTCCTACTGGAAATTTGGATTCTTTTTTACGTGTTCCTTTGTATTTTCCTTTGAGTACTTGAAAAACAGCATCGGCTCCTTTATCCAAACCTTGGTAATAACTTCCTGCTTTAAATTCGGGAACAATGATGTTTCTAATGAGCTCTCCATTGATACCCGCTGTTAAACGCTCTTCCACACCATATCCTGGTGCAATCCATATTTTCCGATCGTTTTTGGACACTAGGATCAAAATTCCGTTGTCTTCTTTCTCTTGACCAATTCCCCATTCTTGGGCCCATTTAGGTGTCAAAATTCCAATATCTTCACCCTTTAAATCGGCAATGGAAATCACTACAATTTGCGTTGAAGTGGAATCAGAATAGCGAATTAATTTACTTTCTAATTCCTTTTCTTCCGTTTGACTTAAAACATCGGCGTAATCATAAACACTGGTTTGAAAACCAGGCTTTTCTGGGATCGTAAATTGGGCATGAACTGTCAATCCCATCAAAACAAACACTAAAACTAATTTCTTCATTCGCTTTTTGAGATTTCATTGGACAATTCATTTTCATCATCAGATTGGTAGGGAAAATAGGCTTTCAATTGATTTCCAGCACTCAAAATACCTTCTACCAAACCTTGTTTAAATGCACCCTGCTTAAAATGGTTTAGCACGATTTCTTTTGTTGCGTTCCAAAAATCGGGTGCTACTAAATCATTTATGCCTTTATCGCCGATAATAGCAAATTTTTTATCGGTAACACTCACATAAAACAATACCCCATTTCGATCTTTTGTCGCCTCCATTTTCAACTCAAAAAACACCTCTTGAGCTCTTTCAAGAGGTGTTATATTGGATTGTTTTTCTATGTGAACGCGCACTTCACCCGAGGTGTTTTTTTCGGCTTCAACAATAGCTTGAACA
>NZ_JBILKB010000069.1:0-10432 GCF_044376915.1 Flavobacterium sp. | reverse complement strand
CTATATTCTATGATCTTATTTTGTTACCAAATAAACGGCGTCTTCACCATCGTTTTCAAGCCATTTTACCCATACTTTTTCGTTGTTAATCACATCGACTTGTCGGCCTCTATAATCCGGCTGAATGGGCAAATGTCTACTAAATCTTCGATCAATTAATGTCAGTAATTCTACTTCTGATGGCCTACCAAAAGACTGAATAGCGGTTAGTGCCGCATTAATACTTCTTCCGGTAAACAACACATCATCAATAAAAACCACTTTTTTATTCTCAACTAAAAAATCGATTTGGGTTTTGTTCGCTTCCAATGGCTTTTCACTTCTTCTAAAGTCATCACGAAAGAACGTAATGTCTAAAAATCCCAATTGGATATTAGCTATATTATATTCTGTTTCTAAAATTTGTTTGATGCGTTCTGCTAAGAATCTACCTCTTGGTTGCAAACCAATTAATATAGTGTTTGAGAAATCGAGGTGATTTTCAATTAGTTGACAAGCTAATCGATGCAAGATAATGTGTACTTCTTTTGAAGTGAGCAAAACTTTTTGACTCATAATGTGTTGTTTGTACAAATTTAGAATTTATATTTCTAATAGCAATCCTATTGCAAAAAAAATCCCGTAACTAAAATTAGAAACGGGATGAGAGGTTAAGAATACATTTTTTGTCTTAATTCTTTAATTTTATCATCTTCCAGGTATTCATCAAATGTCATATATCGGTCAATAGCACCATTTGGCGTTAATTCTAATATTCGATTTCCAACCGTTTGCGCAAACTCATGGTCATGAGTTGTAAACAAAACCGACCCTTTAAAATTGTTTAACGAATTATTGAAGGCTGTAATGGATTCCAAATCCAAGTGATTGGTAGGCTCGTCCAACATTAATACATTGGCACGAATCATCATCATGCGCGACAACATACATCTAACTTTCTCACCCCCCGACAAAACATTACATTTTTTTAAGGCTTCTTCTCCTGAAAAAATCATTTTCCCTAAAAATCCGCGAACATATACTTCGTCTCTTTCTTCTTCTGTTTTTACCCATTGACGCAACCAGTCTACCAAGTTCAAATCTATTCCATCAAAATATTCATGATTATCAACTGGTAAATACGATTGTGTTGTTGTAATTCCCCAATCAAAAGTTCCGGCATCGGCAGTCATTTTATTATTCAAAATTTCATAAAAGGCTGTCGTTGCTCTAGAATCTTTAGAAAATACCACAATTTTATCCCCTTTTGCCATGTTTAAATCTACATTTTTAAACAAGGTTTCTCCCTCTACAGATGCGGCTAAATTTTGTACATTCAATATTTGATCACCTGCTTCACGCTCTGTATCAAAAATAATAGCTGGATATCTTCTACTAGAAGGCTTAATTTCGTCCAAATTTAATTTTTCAATCATCTTCTTACGAGAAGTTGCTTGTTTTGATTTGGCTACATTGGCACTAAAACGTCTAATAAACTCTTCTAATTCGGCTTTTTTCTCTTCGGCTTTCTTGTTTTGCTGTGCTTTTTGACGCGCCGCTAATTGCGAAGATTCGTACCAAAAAGTATAATTTCCTGAATAATGAGTAATTTTCCCAAAGTCAATATCCGAAACATGCGTACAAACAGCATCTAAAAAGTGACGGTCATGCGATACTACTAAAACCGTATTTTCGTAATTGGCTAAGAAATTTTCCAACCAACCTATAGTTTCAAAATCCAAATCATTCGTGGGCTCATCCATAATCAATACATCTGGATTTCCAAACAAAGCCTGTGCTAATAACACACGAACTTTCAGCTTCCCATCCATTTCACTCATCACTGTGTAATGATACTCGGCCCCAATTTCTAAGTTTGATAACATGGTAGCAGCATCACTTTCTGCATTCCAACCATTCATTTCATCAAATTGTAATTGCAATTCACCAATTCTATTTGCGTTTTCATCCGTATAGTCTGCATACAAAGCATCCATTTCTGTTTTGACAGCATGCAATATTTTATTACCCATCAATACCGTTTCCAATACTGTGAATTCATCAAATAAATTGTGGTTCTGATTCAATACAGACATGCGTTTTCCAGGTTCCAAAATAACCCTTCCCGATGTAGGATCCATCTCACCCGCAATGATCTTCATGAACGTTGATTTCCCTGCTCCATTAGCACCAATGATTCCATAACAATTACCTTGCGTAAAAGTGGTGTTTACCTCATCAAATAAGATACGTTTACCAAACTGAACCGATAAATTTGAAACTGTTAACATTTTTGTATTTTTATAAAACTGTTGCAAAAGTAGTAAAAATAGTAGATTTTTAAATCCTTTATTTGTATTTAATATGGGATTATTTTAACTGAATGTTAACAAGATGGTTAAAATATAACCAATACATTTGTTTTCGGAAATTCATAATCTATTGCATGATTAAAAATTACATTACACACACCTTACCCCTATACCTATTGATTATTGCTTGTTTCACTTCTTGTAAAAAGGAGTTTGAAGCAGACGATTATGCAGCCTATTTTGGTGGTGAAGTGCAAAACCCACAATCCAACTACGTCGTTTTCATGAAAGATAATGAGGTGCTAGACACCATTTATCTGGACAAAAACAATCGTTTCATGCATAAATTTGATTCGTTAGCCCCAGGCTTATATACATTTAAACACGATCCGGAATACCAATATGTTTATTTTGATAAAAACGACAGTTTAATGATACGATTGAATGCAATTGATTTTGATAATTCTATTGTATTTTGTGGTCGTGGCGATGAAAAAAACAATTTCTTAATGGAAATGTATCTAAAGAATGAAGAAGACAAAGCCACGATGTATACTGTTTTTGATCGTAATGTTCCTTCATTTCTTAAGAATATAGATTCTAGTTTTGCCATTCGAAAATCATTTTATTTAAAACGCAAAGCCGAAATTGGATGGGATACTACTTTTGATTCTCTTGCCAAAGCGAGTTTGGATTTTCATCACATGACAAAAAAAGAAATTTACCCCTATGCACATCAATTTAGAACAGGAATAAATATTAGAAAGGCATTACCTAAAAATTACTACGCACATAGAAAAGAGGTTAACTATGATACTCATGAAATGACAAATTACTCCCCGTTTATCAAATATGTTAGTATGATGTTGAACAATATGGCTTATGAAAAAAACAAAGGAAATCTAGTTGAAAATTCGATTGAGAGTAATATTGAAAAATTAAACCTTACTAAAAAACTCATTAAAAACGAAAAAACCAGAAATGTTGTACTGAATAATGTAGCACTCTTATATTTACTTGAAGACCAAAATATGTACAATAATACTAAATTTATTGAACGTTATTTAGAACTATCGACAGACGTGGCTCTTGAAAAAGAAATTCGAACCATTTACACTGCTGTACAAAATTTAAAAGTTGGCAATACTTTACCTAAAATTGACTTAGTAAACGCTAAAAATGAAACAGTAAACTTAAGTTCACTTATTACCAAACCAACCGTTTTGTATTTTTGGACCACACACGCCGAATCACACATGGCAATTGCCCACCAAAAAATAAACGAATTACATAAAAAACACTCTAATTTTAATTTCATTGCGATCAACATTGATGATACCCAGCCCAACTGGAACGACGCATTAAAGAAATACAAACTAAATAGTCATTTTGAATTACATGCCACGGATTTTGAAGCCATTCGAAACAAATGGGTGATTACCAAAATTCACAGGATCATCATCTTAAACGCTGATGGCACCATTAAAAACGGTTTTGCGAATTTATTTGATGTGAATTTTGAAAACCAACTTCAATAAAAAAGCGTTCCAATTGGAACGCTTTTCTGTATTATCTAGTTCAGGAAATTATTTATTTCCTTTTTCGTAATCTGCAATAAATTGTGCAATTCCAATATCCGTTAAAGGATGTTTTAATAATCCTGTGATGGATGATAATGGACCTGTCATAACATCAGCACCAATTTTAGCACAATTAATAACGTGCATGGTGTGACGAACTGAAGCTGCCAAAATTTGTGTTTCAAATCCGTAGTTATCATAAATTTGACGAATTTCATCAATTAAATTTAAACCATCAGTAGAAACATCATCTAGTCTACCTAAGAAAGGCGAACAATAAGTTGCTCCCGCTTTTGCAGCCAATAAAGCTTGACCAGCAGAGAAAATCAAAGTTACATTGGTTTTAATACCTTTATCTGAGAAATATTTACATGCTTTTACACCTTCTTTAGTCATGGGTAATTTCACTACAATTTGCTCATGCAAATCTGCTAACTCTTCCCCTTCTCTTATCATGCCTTCTAAATCCATTGCATTTACTTCAGCACTTACATCGCCGTCTACAATATTACAAATAGCTACGTAATGTTTAAGGATGTTATCTTTACCTGTAATGCCCTCTTTGGCCATTAATGACGGATTAGTAGTTACTCCGTCTAAAATACCTAATTCTTGTGCTTCTTTAATTTGCTCTAAATTAGCAGTGTCAATAAAAAATTTCATGTTGATAAATTTAATGTGTTGTATGTTGTTTGAATTGCAAAAGTAAGAAATCGGATCAGAATACCATAAAAAAACCGCTCCAAAAATGGAGCGGCTAACCAAAAACTAAAAATTGAACTGTACTTAATCTTTTGAAGTTGATTTAACAGCTAAGTTATAAATAACCAATCCAAATCCGATTTTGTTAATGGCATCAGCAATGTTGTACGCAACGTCAACACTTCCTTTACCTAGAAAATCCGTATACCATCCGTCTGTTCCTAACATATATCCTAATGGATAGATAGCCCAACCTACTAATACGAACCAACATAAAATTTTGTGAGATGCTAATACATTTCCACCTGCAGCTGCAGCTAACTTAGAAGCTTCACCTAACCAGATTTCATAAACGATTACGAAATAAGCTAATCCTGAGATTAATCCCCAAAATGCTGCTTGATCACTGAAAATAGTTTCTCCAAAGTAACCTGTTACCAACATTACTATTGAAAGGAAAATCATTTTCCACAATAGGTTTTGTTTGGCTCCAGCCACTTTAAGAATCAAATAAAACTCTAAACACATTAATGGCACAGTTAATACCCAGTCAACATATCTAAAGAACGTTGGTGATTCTTGGAACGCATTCCAATAGTCACGCATGTAAAAATAATGTACCGCAGCAATAAAAGTAATCAAACCTGATACCAATACTGAAGTACGCCACTTTTTATCAAATTGATTCAATGATAAAAAGAAAAAAGCTGAAGCAGCCATCATAGCCATGCTTCCAATAAAAAAGGTAAACCCAACATAATCATTAGGTAACATTTTTGTTACACTAGATGAAAGAAACATTAAATTTGTCATAATTAATATAGTTTAAATTAGTTTGTTTAGTAAATTTATAAAATAAAAATTTAAAAAAAAAATTTTTTTGTTTATTTTTTTTAAAAAAACACTAAACAAAAAATTAAAAATTAAATAATAAATGAGTAAAATATCAATCATAACAAGCTTTGCGGGACTTTGGCTAACTTCTTATTTATCAGATAATAACCAATTAATTTTTGGATTTTTTTTGATTTTCACCTTCGGAATTTTGCATGGAGCGAATGATTTGGTCCTAATCCATCAAATCGAAAACAACAAAAAAACAACTTTTGTCAAAATTATTGTTTCTTACCTTTTAATTGTTACAGGCTCTGTTGTATTATTTACACTATTACCACTTTTAGCCTTACTACTATTTATTCTTGTTAGTGGGTATCATTTTGGAGAGCAGCATTGGGCATCCTTGATTGAAAACAAAACTTCAGTTCGAAAATTATTTGAACTTATTTATGGCCTATTTATACTTGCAGTCCTATTATATGTTAATGCAGCAGAAGCCAGTAAAATAATATTTGAAATTACGGGCCTACTTTTACCCCTGACATTTTTCACGCTTTCAACAGTATTGCTGAGCATATTATTACTGATTTCTACTTATATCATGACAAGAGAGCATAGTGATTTTAAAAAGAACATTATAGAGCAATTGTTTTATTTAATTGTCCTCGTAGTTATTTTTAAAAGTTCCAGTTTGATTTGGGGTTTCACTATCTATTTCATTTTTTGGCACAGTATTCCATCGCTTAACGATCAAATCATATTCTTATATGGAGAATACAGTCTAGTAAATTTTAAAAAATATGTAAAAACTGCTTTTGGATATTGGATCCTATCTATAATAGGTATAGCGGTTTTGTATGTATGGGCAAAAGATCTAATTATTTTTGACGCATTATTTTTTTCTTTTTTAGCATCAATCACATTTCCTCATGCCCTTGTAATATTAAAAATGTTTAAAAAGTAAGTTTACAATTTATAATGATTCATCAATAATTTTTCATACAAAGTATCTGGTAAAATGCGTTTTAAAACAATGGAAAATTTCTGCATAAATGCTCCTACCTTATAATGTACTTTCGGACATTTAGTTTGAATAATCGCATGAACTGCCATTGCCATTTCGTTTGGATTACTCCCACTATCAACATGCGAATCCATTTCTTTAAGCGTATTACCATAGGCTATTTCATAAGCTGAACCCTTAATAACAGGAGCATGATAACGTCCTGCTGCTATATTGGTAGCAAAATCGCCAGGGGCTACATTAGTGATCTGGATTCCAAACGATTTTACTTCCATTCGTAAAGCTTCTGTAATTAATTCCAAAGCCCCTTTTGATGCAGAATAAATTCCCCGATAAGGCAAACCCATATATCCTGCAATTGAAGTAATATTAATAATTAAACCCGATTTTTGCGCACGCATTTGAGGCAAAACTGCTTTCATTACTTCTATAGGCCCAAATAGATTGGTTTCAAAATTATTTCGAATTTCTTCTGTCGGAATTTCCTCAATTGGCCCCGTAATACCTACACCTGCATTGTTAATCACAACATCTAATTGGCCTTCTTTTTGAATGACTTGTTTCACACAATTAACAATGCTATTTGGATCGCGAACATCTAAAGCAAGAAGCGGAATGATAGAATTTGCTATATTTTGAGGATTTCTACTAGTTCCATAGACCACAAAACCTTTTTGATAAAGAAATGTTCCAATTGATTTTCCAATTCCAGAAGAACCACCCGTAATTAATACTACTTTTTTCATGTTGAATGATTATGATACGAAGATAAGAAACTTTTAGGCATAAAAAAATCTCCCTAAGGAGATGCAATAAAAAATGGCAAGCGACCTACATCGCACCGCTACAACCACATACCTTTGCTGTGTTCCCACCCTGGAGGAGTCTGCAGGAGCTGGTCGTGTAGGACTTGCCGTTGCAAATATACAATCTTTTTATATTTTTACAAGGTTAATTGTAGGTATAAAAAATCATTGTATATTTACCTTAAAAATATTTCAAGCATGTTAAAACTTAAGCTATTCGCTATCATACTTTTAGGTATCCTTGCATTAGGCTGTAAAGAAGATGAAAACGAATTAAAAAAATTATTTTCGATTGAAAATCCTTCACTTAAACCGATACTAAAATTAGAAGAAAGTATTGATTTAGTGCTTCAAAACAAAAAAAACAAAGCGATAGATTCCGTTAACTATTTTATTAACGATATCAAAATTGGTACTGTAAAAGGAAACCAAAAAATCCCTTTTGCACTAAATAGATTAAAATTAGGCAATCAAACGCTAAAAGCTAAGGTGTATTTTGAAGGAAAAAGCACTGACATAGAAACAAGTTTTTCAATCTATGCGAGTCGAGAACCTAAGCTATTAAATTTTAAAATTGTAAATACCTATGCACACGATATAAATGCATATACACAAGGATTTGAATTTTATAAGGGAGTGCTATTAGAAGGCACTGGACAATATAAAGAATCAACTTTACGTAAAACCGATTTTAAAACGGGTAAAGTAACCCAACAGATCAAATTAGAAGACAACTATTTTGGAGAAGGTATTACAGTTTTAAACGGAAAAATATACCAACTAACTTGGAAAGAAAAAACAGGATTTGTTTATGATGCCAATACATTAGCTTTAGAGAAAAAATTCTCCTTTGAAACCGACGGTTGGGGACTTACAAATGATGGCACAAATTTATACTTGAGTGATGGTTCAGAGATTATTTACATTTTAGACCCTTCAAATTTTAAAGTTGTTGATAGCATTAGTGTATATACTGCAGGATCCAAAATCGACTCTATTAATGAAATGGAATGGATCAATGGAAAAATTTGGGCTAACATTTATCAAAAAGATGTAATAGCGGTAATTGATCCAAAAACGGGTGCAGTTGAAAATGTCATTAATTGTGTTGCTTTGAAAGGCAAAGTAACACAACACCCAGAAGTTGACTATTTTAATGGGATTGCTTACAATCCATCGACTAAAACTTATTTTGTAACAGGTAAAAATTGGGATAAAACTTTTGAGATCGTAATCGAATAATTTAAGCAACTAATTGTGCCACAATTTTTGCTATCGGTAAAATTGCTTTTGTATTTTCAATACTAGGACCGGCAACCCATACCGTTTTGTATGTAACTTGCGTAGCCGCTTTTTCAGTTGCTTTCATACCAATGTAGAAACGAATCATTTTGACCCATTTTTTTAAGGTTTTATTCTTATTTAACAACGTTTCGAGTTGGGTTTGTTTTGTTCCAACTTTTTGAACATAAGGTGTATTGATAACCGTACATGGTGTTCCCGAAATGCGTTCGGTCATCACTATGTCTTTTGCTGTATAGTCAACACACGCTTGTTTGTAATCTTGAGAAACTCCTGATTCGATGGAGGCAATAAACGGACTCCCTACCGAAACTCCTATAGCGCCATAGCTTAACATAGCATCTAATTCGGCCTTACACCCTACTCCACCTGCAGAAATCACCGGTAATGAAGTATGCTCATTGATTGCTTTGATTAAAGTTTCGGGATCCAAATTTCCTCGGTGACCACCCGCTAAATTATTCACGGCAATGATGGCATCAGCTCCTAATCGCTCCACTTTTTGAGCAAATGCAACATCTGTTACATCACAAAATACTTTAATTCCTACTTTATGAGCTTCTCTTATGGTTTCTTCAGGCGAACCGAGTGAAGTAATAATAAAATCAACCCCTTCTTCACACAAAACGCGAAGCTGTTCTTTATACTTCACATTTGACTTATTGACGATTAAATTGTACCCAAAGCTTCCTCCAGGGACTTTTGCCGCTTTTAAGGTTCTAACCGAGGCTTGTAATTCGGTCAACGTGCGGTAATTTAAAGCTGGAATACAACCTGCAACACCACTTTTCATACCTTCAATCACCATTTGGGTATTGGATACCAAAAACATTGGAGCCATGATTACAGGATGAGTAATATCAAGAAGCGAGGTTAGGGAATGTTTTTTCATTTTGTCATCAATTTCAGATCAAATATACAAAAATTAGGGAATAATTTTTTGTAGAATCAAAATTGCATACGCTGCATCATCAAATCATAATTATTTCTTAAAATGTAACTCCGCACCAAAATTTAAAATAAATTTGGATGCAAACTAACAAAAAAATAAATGACAAAAAAACTAACCGTATTGAGTTGTCTTTTAGCATTGCTAATTTCAACCGATGTCATGGCACAAAAAAAGCCACAAGACAAGAAGAAACCAACTACTGATGTTCCTGCTGGCGATGCAAAAAAACCAGATGGAAAAAAAGAACCCAAGCCGTATAAAAAAGTAATTGACTCAACAGCAGTTACACAAAAAGGATTAATTGATGTTCATAAAGTAGCTGAAAAATACTTATTTGAAATTTCAGATTCTTTGATTGGAAAAGAAATTATGACCATTACCCGTTATTCGAAGACGCCTGCGGGTGGAGGAATTTTTGGTGGTGAAGAAATCAATCGTCAAGTGGTGCGTTTTGAAAAAGGACAAAACCATACCATCATCTTGAGATCCATTACCTATGTAATTACAACACCTAACGAAGACAAACCTATCACACAATCCGTTAAAAACTCAAGTGCCGATCCTATCATTGGTATTTATGATGTTTTAGCTTATAAAAAAGATGCATCAGGTAAAAACACCTTATCAAGTGTGATTGATATGACGCCTGCATTTGAATCGGATACACAGATATTTTCTTTAAATTCGATTAACAAACAAATGTTAAGCATCCAAGCGTTTCAAAAGGATAAATCATTTATTCAATTTGTAAAAAGTTTCCCGATCAATACGGAAGTGCGATCTACAAAAACTTTTTCAACAGTAGCTCCACAAATTTCAAGAACCCCAACACCTAAGGTTGGCGTTGACTTTCCTGCTGGTTTAGATGCTGGTGTAGTAACTATGGAAATAAACACTTCATTTATTTTACTTCCAGAAAACCCAATGCGAAAAAGAGC
>NZ_JBILKB010000126.1:0-3431 GCF_044376915.1 Flavobacterium sp. | reverse complement strand
CCCAGTTGGCAATAGCTCCTAACTTCGGTGTCAATCCAAATAGTGGAATAAAGTAATCGGTATTAAGTTGTTCCAAAACACCATCTCTATCTAAGGTAATACTTTCAACATGTTGCTCCCCTTGGATTCCGACAACTTCTGCAGGCGTAATCAATGTAATCTTGCCTTCTTTCTTCAATTCTTGTACTTTTTCTACCGAATCTAAAGCGCCACGGAATTCATTTCGCCTGTGAACTAGCGTAACTTTTTTGGCCACATTAGAGAGAAAAATACTCCAATCCAATGCCGAATCACCGCCACCAGCAATTACAATTTCTTTATCTCTAAATAATTCTGGGTCTTTAACAAAATATTCAACCCCTTTTTCTTCGTAAAAAGAAATATTTTCAAGGGATGGTTTTCGTGGTTCAAAAGTACCTAAACCACCCGCAATGGCAACCGCTTTTGCGTGATGCTTTGTACCTTTATTGGTTGTAACAATAAAAGTTCCATCGTCTAATTTTTCAATGGTTTCAGCGGTTTCAGCTAAAGTAAAACCCGGTTGGAATTGTTTAATTTGTTCCATTAAATTGGTTACCAAATCACCTGCTAAAACTTCTGGATAACCCGGAATATCAAAAATAGGTTTCTTGGGATACAACTCAGCCAATTGTCCTCCTGGTTGAGGAAGCGCATCAATAATGTGGCATTTCAATTGCAACAATCCTGCTTCAAAAACAGTAAAAAGACCTGTGGGTCCAGCTCCAATAATTAGTATATCTGTTTCAATCATTTTGTATCAATTAATGTAGTAAAGTTACAAATCAAACTAAGATCTGGCGCAACTTAAGTTACATAGTATGAAAATTAGGCTAAAAAATTAAGCAATATTTTCTACGGTTTCAATTTGAGGAACATATTTTTTTATGGTGGTTTCTACACCTGCTTTCATTGTACTAATACTGAAATTACAACTTGTACAAGCGCCTTCTAAACGCACTTTAACATGTTTGTCATCAATGATTTCTACCAATGAAATATTACCCCCATCGGAATTCAAAAAAGGCCGGATTTCTTCCAATGCTTTTTCTACATTTTCTTTGATCTCAAGTGTAGTCATACAATTAATGTGTTAATTTTCAATGTCCCAATGTGTCTATACTATTTTGCTTATTGACACACAGACTAATTGATACTTATTTTTTTACAGCAGAACATCCTGCCATTGTTGTTATTTTGATTGCTTCTGTGGGTGGCAACTCCTCGTTTCGGTTTACCGTTTCTTGTACCACATTTCGAGTAATAGTCTCAAAAATAGTGGCTAATACTGACTCGGTTTGCAAAGCTGCAGGACGACCATAATCTCCTGCTTCACGAATGCTTTGTACTAATGGTACTTCTCCTAAAAGAGGCACTTGTAAATCAGACGCTAAATTCTTTGCTCCTTCTTTACCAAATATATAGTATTTGTTTTCAGGCAATTCTTCTGGTGTAAAATAGGCCATGTTTTCGATAATTCCTAAAACAGGAACATTTACAGCTTCGGATAAAAACATGGATACGCCTTTTTTTGCATCGGCCAAGGCAACGGCTTGTGGCGTACTGACAACTACGGCACCTGTAATAGGCAACGATTGCATGATCGACAAATGAATATCGCCAGTACCTGGTGGCAAATCAATCAAAAGAAAGTCTAATTCACCCCAATTGGCATCAAAAATCATTTGGTTTAACGCTTTGGCAGCCATTGGACCTCTCCAAATTACGGCTTGATCGGGTTTGGTGAAAAATCCTATGGATAACAATTCTACCCCATAACTTGAAATGGGTTGCATCTTTGATTTTCCATCCACTTCTATTGAAATCGGTTTGGCCGATTCTACATCAAACATAATAGGCATAGACGGACCATAAATATCAGCATCCAACACCCCAACTTTAAATCCCATTTTAGCCAATGAAACTGCAAGATTTGCCGTTATAGTAGATTTTCCTACCCCTCCTTTTCCTGAGGCAACCGCAATTATATTTGAAATTCCTGGAATTGCTTTCCCTTTTATTAGATTGGGATTTTCTGGTTTTTCAGGCGCTTCTACTTTGATATTTACTTTTACTTTTGCTTTTTCAAACACTTTTTCGTGAATGACTTTGATGATATCTACCTCTGCACGCTTTTTGATGTGCAAAGCAGGCGTTGCTAAAAGTACATCTACTACTACCTCATCTCCAAAGGTGATTACATTTTGAACAGCACCACTCTCAACCATATTCTTACCTTCTCCAGCAACAGAAATTGTTTCTAAGGCAGTAAGTATCTCTTTTCTATCTAGTTTCATTTTTATTCAGACTGATTTTAGATTGCAAAGATAATAAGAAGTTTATGAGATTAAAAAAGATCATCTCTTAAAGTTGTGTTATTTTAGAAAGGTAACTTTCAGCGTCCGATTGAAATGCAATACTTATTTTGGTTCCCAATAATACTTTTCTAAATCTACGATTTGATTGTTGTGAATCTTTATGCCTTCGCTTTCTAACAATTGTTGCATTAAATTAGTTCCTTCAAAATGGTGTTTTCCGGTAAGTAACCCTTTTCGATTGACAACACGGTGGGCCGGCACATCCTCCAACCCATGAGAAGCATTCATTGCCCAACCCACCATTCGGGCGGAGCGCGCTGTTCCTAGTGCTTTTGCGATAGCGCCATAGGAAGTTACTTTGCCATATGGAATTTGACGTACAATAGCATACACTCGTTCAAAAAAAGAATCGGAAATAGCTTTGTTCTCCATTATTGAAAATACATTTTATAGAGGGATGAAATGGCAACTAATCCGGTAAGAAAAGCGATTAAAAAGTTTATGTTTTTTACAAGGAAAACCAACTTATGTTCGATTTTCTTAAAAAATACAGCATACCAATAAAACACAACATAGGTACCTAAGGCGGCGGCCACAGAAAACAAGAGTATAGAAATGATGTCATAATAAAACCATTCTTTAGACGCCACCAATAAACTGGTAAACGCATACCAGGGAATGGCCAACATATTAATTGCAGACAAGGCCATTCCGAATAAAAAACGATTTTTTTTATTTTCAAGTTGGACCGTTAGCGTTTTTTGTTTGTGAGCACGCATTCCCAAAATTGTAAAAACCACTGTTAATGCAATAAATATAAATGTACCAATTTTTTTTATTCCATCACTAAAAACAGGATGGGCGTCTAAAAATTTTGCAAAATAGGTTCCTAAGAATGCTTGAAAAAAAACAACCACTACCGCTCCGAAAGCAAATTGCAAGGCCTGATGCTTGTTTTCTTTGACACTAATTTTAGCAATGGTCATGTTTAACATCCCGGGAATAATAATCCCGATAATGGAAATAACCAACCCGAATACCAATGCTAAAAAAAAGGCCATAAATTATTTTATTCTGAATTGAATATAGGTAATG
>NZ_JBILKB010000068.1:0-10736 GCF_044376915.1 Flavobacterium sp. | reverse complement strand
AGGAACAACTTGAATGGTTAATCGATGCGCTGTCTTCATCTAAGGCATCCTTCAAAATCATTGCTATTGGGGGTCAAGTGTTAAATACTGCCGCAAGATTTGAAAATTATGCGTGTTATAATGAAGAAAAAAAATATCTATTGGATCAAATTAAAGCGAACAACATAAAAGGCGTTGTATTTCTGAGCGGCGATAGGCATTTTACAGAATTATCTAAAATTGCTCTTACTGAAACTACCTCGATTTATGATTGGACCGTTTCGCCATTAACGTCTGGTATTGGCACATCCTATAAAGACGACATAAATACAAATAGGGTTGAAGGAAGTTTGTTTGCCGAAAACTGCTTTGGTATGATTTCTTTTTCTGGAAAAAAGGAGAAAAGACAACTTAAACTAACCTTATTTAACAAAGATGGCATAGAATTATGGCATAAAGTAATCTTAAAAAGTGAATTGGACTAATTAATACTTGTTCCGAAACCACACCTTTTGCCACTCTCGTTTGAGTACCAAAAAAGCAACTTGTTCGGATAATTCTACCAAATCAGAACCGTCTAATTTTTTGATCTGTTCTTCCGAAACGTCAATGATATACAACAAATTCAAATATTCGGCAAATTTGTATTGAATGAGTTTGTAGATTTTTTCTTGTACTAAATTTTTAAACTCAAACGGAAAAATACTCGCCGGGACATCTAAGGATTCATTTGCCAAAGCAAAATCTTTGTTGACCTGCTCAATCAATTTAAAGTACAAGGCTTCTTCTTCGGCTTGCGAAATTAATGCGTCAATATCTATTGGGTTTATAAAATTCATTTACAGTATTATTGACACATTATCAAATTAATAAATTGGCATATTGTTACACGTTTCTACCCATTAAACTCTCGCCAAAAGCTTTCAAAATAACTTTCTTTTCGGGCGAAATATCCATTTTATCCAAGGTGTCAAAAGCTTTAAAAGTATACTCTTGAATCGCTTTTTTGGTGGCTTCACTAGCACCCGACGCATTAAAAATACCGGTAACTGTAGTAATTTTTTCTTGATAATCTGTTGGCTGACTTGCAAATAAATGTGCCAATTGCTGTTGGGCTTCACTATTTGCAAATTCCATTGCCTTTAAATACAAATACGTTTTTTTGTTTTCAATAATGTCGCCTCCAACTTGTTTGCCGAAGGTTTCTGGATTTCCAAAAGCATCTAAATAGTCGTCTTGTAATTGAAAAGCAAGACCTAAATTCAAACCAAAATCATAGATTAAATTGGCGTTTTCATCGGATGTTTCGGCTACGATTGCTCCCATTTTCATTGCAGCGCCAACCAATACGGCAGTCTTGTATTCGATCATTTTTAGATATTCAGGAATCGTGACATCGTTTCGCAGCTCAAAATCAACATCATATTGCTGTCCTTCGCAAACTTCTAAAGCCGTTTTACTGAATAATTTTGCTAATTTTTGAAAGGTATCGGGTTTGTAATTTTCAAAGAATTGGTACGCTAGTATAAGCATCGCATCACCCGATAATATTCCCGTATTCAAATCCCATTTTTCATGAACGGTTTGATGGCCTCTGCGCAACGGGGCGTCGTCCATAATGTCATCGTGAATTAATGAAAAGTTATGAAATACCTCAATCGCTGTAGCAGCTGGCAGGGCTTTTTCACAATCGGAATTGAAAACTTCACTGGCCATTAAAGTCAAAACCGGTCGCATTCTTTTTCCACCTAACGACAAAATATAATGAATAGGTTCGTATAAATTTTTGGGCTCTTTCTGTGCCACAATTTGTAAAAAATGATCCTTCATTTTTTCTTGATAGTAGGAAACTGAATGCATACTGCTTAATTTTTGGCTAATTTACTTCAATAATCTGAAACGGAACAAATTAATCAACTGTTAAATTTACGTAAAAACTTTGGAAACTATTTTTGTGTTAATAGTTTCCGCTATATCTTTGCGACAAATTAAAAAACCAAATTTTACATTAGGACTTGATAAAATAATGAAAGACCAAATTTTACTAAAAGCAACAGATCTCTTTTTAACACTCGGTTTCAAAAGTGTTACTATGGATGATATTGCTACAGAAATGGGAATTTCAAAAAAAACAATTTACCAACATTTTAGTAATAAAGATCAGTTAGTAGAAGCCTCCACAATGCATTTGTTTGAAACCATTTCATGTGGAATTGACGAAATCTGTGCTTTGGAAAACAACCCTGTAGAAGAGTTATTTTTGATCAAAGATTTTGTCATGAAAAACTTAAAAAACGAAAGCGCTTCTCCTATTCATCAATTGCAAAAATATTATCCGAAAATTCATAAAACATTAATGATGCGACAATTTGAGAAAATGGGCGATTGTGTAATTGTTAATTTAGAAAAAGGGATAGAACAAGGGTTTTTTAGAAAAGAAATCAATACCGCTTTAATTGCACGCTTTTATTTTGCTGGAATGACCAGTTTAAAAGACACTGAAATATTTCATCCCGAAAAATTTCCTTCCTTGTCAACACAAATGATTTATTTAGAATATCATTTGAGAGGCATTTGTACCGAAAAAGGAATTCAAAAACTAGAGCAATTATTAAAATAGACTTATAATATATGAAACAAAAATTAACTGTACTCTGCCTTCTAATTGCTTCTTTGCTGTGGGCACAAGAAGCAAAAATTTCCTTTTCATTCACGTTAGAGCAAGCCATAGAGCATGCGGTGAAAAACAATTATTCTATGATCAACGCCAATAGAGATGTTACAGCGGCAAAAAAGAAAAAATGGGAAACAACAACCATGGGTTTGCCACAAATTAATGGATCGCTAAATTATCAAAATACGTTTGAATTTACCAAACAAGGAGCGGCGGCAAATGCATTTAATCCAGCAGCAGATCCAAACGATATTGTATTGCTAGCTTTTGGAACTAAACACGTAGCGATTGGAAATTTAACTTTGAGCCAATTGATTTTTGACGGTTCTTATTTAGTAGGACTTCAATCCGCTAAAACCTATTTACAAATTTCGGAAAACGCCAAAGTAAAAACGGGTCAAGAAATTAGAGAAATGGTCATCAATTCGTATGGGAATGTATTGCTAGCCGATGAAAGCATTAAAATCCTAGAAAACAATAAAAAAATTCTAGAAAAAACACTAGCTGATACTAAAGAAATCCTTAAAAATGGATTAATTGAAGAAGAAAATGTGGAACAACTTCAAATAACTTTAGCCAGTTTAAGCAGTTCGTTGGAAAATGTTAAACGACAAAAAAGAATTGCAGTAGATTTGCTAAAATTACTTTTGGGAATTGATTTAGAAGAAGAATTAATACTTACGGACCAGTTGAATACCTTGACCCAAAACAATATTGATTTAGCGTTGTTGAAAAAAGAATTTCAGGCAGAAAATACTATTGATTACCAAATCGGTAAAAACATAGAAAAAAGCAAACAATTACTACTAAAATTAGAACAGAGTAAAGCCTTACCTTCACTTGCCGCTCAGCTGAATTTTGGATACAATTCATTTGCGAATCAATTTGATTTTTTAAACAACACTCAAAAATGGAATAATTTTTCGAATGTAGGCGTTGGATTAAATGTCCCTGTATTCAGTAGTTTGGGGAGAAGCTCTCGCACACAGCAAGCTAAAATTGCTTTGGAACAAGCCAAAACTTCAGTAACCGAAACCGAACAAAAATTAAAATTACAGTTCGCAAAAGCAAAAAGCGATTATGAATTTAGCATTGAACAGTTGGCAACTTCCAAAAGCAATTTAAATTTAGCCGAACGCATAGAATCTAAAAATCAAATTAAATTCAAAGAGGGATTAGCTAGTAGTTTTGATTTAACCGAGGCCCAACGCCAATTATACAGTGCACAACAAAGTTATCTTCAAGCTATGCTTGACGTGATCAACAAAAAAGCAACCCTAGAAAAACTAGTAAATTAATTATTAAATAAAGTCAATATTTCACAAACATAACCATAAATTCATGAAAAAAATAATTATAATTACCGCCCTATACATAGCAGTTTTAGCCTGTTCTAAAAAAGAAAATGACGCAACTGTTGATCAATTAATTTCAAACAAAAATGTAGCAGCGCTACAAGACAAAAAAGCGACACTTCAAGCCGATTTATCCAAAATTGAGGAAGCTTTAGCGAAACTGGATGTTAAAAAGGAGGAAGCTTTAGTAACGACATCGACCTTAAAAGATACTGTTTTCAATCACTATTTAGAAGTTCAAGGAAATGTAAATACTAAGGAAAATATTGTAGTTCAGCCCGAATTTAGTGGTACGTTAACGGCTTTGTACGTAAAGGCAGGTCAACGCGTTACCAAAGGACAAATGCTTGGAAAAATTGATGACGCCGGAATGGGTCAGCAATTAGCAAGCATAGAAAACCAATATGCATTAGCCAAAACCACTTTTGAACGTCAAAAAAATCTTTGGGATAAAAAAATTGGTTCCGAAATTCAGTTTTTACAAGCGCAAGCACAAATGATCTCTGCTCAAAAAGCAGTAGCACAAATGAGAGCTCAAGTAGCTAAAACGGTTATACGCGCTCCTTTTTCGGGCACTATTGATGATGTATTTGTTGAACGTGGTCAAGTAGTGGCTCCCAATCCACAAGGATTGATGCGCATTGTAAATTTGTCCAACATGTATGTTTCTACAACCGTGCCGGAAACTTATATTGGAAAATTAAAACCTGGAACAGAAGTGGATGTGTTCTTAACGTCTTTAGGAAAAACCTATAAAGGAAAAGTGCGCCAGGTGGCTAACTTTATCAATCCAAACAACAGAAGTTTCGGAATTGAAGTAAGTGTGCCCAACCCCGATAATTTATTGCGTCCCAACCAAGTCGCTAAACTAAAAATAATAGATTACACTGTCAACAACGCCATTGTAGTGCCCACTAATGTAGTGCAAGAAGATGGTGAACATCAAAAGTTTGTTTTTATTGCAACTAATATAAATGGAACATCAGGTGTTGCGAAAAAAGTACTTGTAAAATTGGGTAAATCGTCTAACAATGTAACTGAAATTTTAAGCGGCTTAGCTGCAAATGATGTAATTATAACCGAAGGTGTAAATAACATTGCAGACGGAATGAAATTAAATTTCTAAAATATAATTGTTTTAAGTTTAAGGTTTCAAGTTGTTCTCAAAACGCTTAAACCTGAAACTTGAAACCTGAAACCTGAAACAAAAACATATGTCACATAAAAACAAAGAATTCGGAATATCGAGTTGGGCTGTAGACAATCGAGTTACAGTATATATCTTAACATTGCTTATTGTCATTACGGGTGTAATCGCTTACGTAACAATGCCTCGTGAAGATTTCCCAGAAATAATCGAAAATAAGGTATACATTTCTTCTGTTTTCCCAGGAAACTCAGCGGAAGACGTAGAAAAATTAATTATCAAACCCCTTGAGAAAGAAATTAAAAATATTTCGGGAGTTGAAAAAATAACATCCAATTCTTTCCAAGATTACGGAATGATCATTGTAGAATTTGCTGATAACATTACTATTGAAGACGCCAAAACTAAGATCAAAGACAAAGTTGATGTTAAAAAAGCCGATTCTGATTGGCCAAATCTAGACAACGGCAGTAAAGTGGAACCTAATGTGTTTGAATTAAACATTTCAGAGGAAGTGCCTATTTTGAACATCAACTTAAAAGGAAATTATACCACACAACAACTCAAAAAATATGGGGAATTGTTGCAAGATGACATCGAAGAAATTGCCGAAGTAAAAAAAGTGGACATTCTAGGAGTAGACGATAAAGAAGTCGAAATTGCCGTGGATATTTTCAAAATGACCGCTGCTCAGGTTTCATTTGACGAAATCCAAAACGCGGTGAAGTATGAAAACATGACCCTTTCGGGCGGGAATTTAATTTCGCAAGGCTCTCGAAATAATATTCGAATTGTTGGGGAAATTAAAGACCCTAAAGAACTGGAAAATATTATTGTAAAATCATTTGGAGGAACCGTTTACTTAAAAGACATTGCGGTTGTCAATTTTAAAGAAAAAGAAAAAACAACCTATGCCCGCGAAAAAGGGCAAGAAGTGGTGATGTTGAATGTTAAAAAACGTTCCAATCAAAACATGATTTCTGCCATTGAACAAGTAAAAGAAAAATTAGAAAAAGCAAAAGAATCCTATTTGCCCTCCAATTTAACAATTGAACTTTCTAATGACCAATCTTCGCGTGTAGAACATCAAGTAGATGAATTATCCAACCATATTATTTTTGGAATTGTATTGGTAATGATTGTCTTAATGTTTACCATGGGATTGCGAAATTCGCTATTTGTAGGAGCGGCCATTCCACTTTCTATGTTAATGGCATTTACCATTTTATCAGCTTTCGGATTAACCTTGAATACTATGGTATTGTTCGGATTGGTAATGGGATTAGGAATGCTCGTTGACGACGGAATTGTAGTAGTTGATAACGTATTTGCCAATATGAAAAAGGGCATGGACAAAGTTTCGGCTTCCAAAATTGGTATTGGCGAAATAGCGTGGCCTGTTATTTCTTCTACGGCGACCACCTTAATGGCGTTTTTACCTTTTGCTTTATGGCCTGGGACTATGGGTAAATTCATGAAATATTTTCCAATCACTTTAACGGTAACATTAACGGCATCATTATTTGTAGCGATGGTTGTAAATGCAGCTATGACTGGAGGTTCAATGGATACCGAAGATCGCAATGTTTCCAATAAATCGGCAAAACTATATACCGTACTATTCAGTGTTTTAGCTATTGTTTTTGTAACAATTGGTCACCTTACCGATACCACTGTTGCAAAAGCCATCGGACATTTAGCAATTATTTCTCTAGGATTAATGTGGTTGTATAAAATCAAATTGTACCAATGGACACAAGATTTTCAGCACAACTTTTTTCCAAAAATGGAAGAAAAATACAAAAATTTCTTGGCAAAAATTTTAACTGGAAAAAGAGCTTGGTTGGCATTAGTATCGATTATTGGAATGCTGTTTTTCTCATTTATTTTACTAGGAATTTTTCCAAGAAAAGTATTATTTTTCCCAGATAATATTCCAAATCAAGTCATTACGTATATCGAATACCCACAAGGAACCGATATTGCCAAAACAAATAAATCGACACTTTTTGTAGAAAAACAAGTAATTGCCATCTTAGAAAAATATGTGGATAAAGAAACCAATAAAAATTACTTAGCCGAAAGTATTGTTTCGCAAGTGGGTGTTGGTGCTGGAAATCCAAATGTAGATGCAGGTTCAGCTTCAGAAACGCCTTACAAAGGAAAAGTAACCGTAAATTTTTCGGAATACAAATTTAGAAGAGGTGTAAATACTACAGAAGTTTTAGATGAAATTCGTGCGAAAGTAAAAGGTATTGCAGGTGCAACCGTAACGGTAGAAAAAGACGCCAACGGTCCACCAGCTGGTTATCCTATTAGTATTCAATTAACAGGTATAGATTACCAAGAAATGTTGATAGAAGCTGATAAAATGATCGCTTACTTAAATGCTAAAAACATTCCAGGAATTGAACGATTGAGTGTTGATGTCAATAAAGAAAGTCCGGAATTAGAAGTAAAAGTAGATCGTGTAAGTGCGGGAAGCTTGGGTGTTTCCACAGGTCAGTTAGGATTTAATTTACGTCGTTCGGTGTATGGTCAGGAAATCTCTACGTATAAAGAAGGTGATGACGACTATAACATTACAATGCGCATGCAAGAAGACCAACGTAAGAATGAAGATGTATTGTTCAATCAATCGCTTACGTTTAGAAATCAGAACAATGGACAAATGATGCAAGTACCTATTTCGGCGGTATCAGAAACCCAAAAAACGACCACTTATAATCAAATCAAAAGAAAAAACCAGAAACGAATCATGACGGTTTATTCGAATGTATTAACCGGTTATAATGGCGATGAAATTACCAAGCAAATTGCTGCTGAGTTAAAAACCTATTCGTTCCCAAAAACAGTGAGTTATTCGTTTTCTGGGGTACAAGAAGAGCAAGGAAAAAATCAAAGTTTCTTATTGTATGCATTGTTCTTGGCGTTAGCAGGAATTACAATTATTATTGTACTTCAATTCAATTCGGTGTCTAAAACAATGGTAATTTTATTTACCGTACTATTAAGTTTTAGTGGTGTTTTCTACGGATATGTGATTGCCAATATGGATTTTGTGATCTTAATGACCATGATGGGAATTATCTCGCTAGCCGGAATTGTAGTAAAAAACGGAATTGTATTGATGGACTTCTTTGTACTCTTATTAGACAAAAAAGTAGCCGATCAGCAATTACAAAGCCATGATGATTTATCGTTAGCAGAAATAAAAGAAGTCATTATCGAATCGGGCAAATCACGTTTACGACCTGTATTATTGACAGCTTTAACGGCGGTTTTAGGATTAATTCCATTGGCTATCGGATTGAACTTTGATTTCTTCTCATTAATTACCGAATTTAACCCGCACTTGTATATGGGTGGAGATAACGTAATTTTCTGGGGACCGCTGGCTTGGACCATCATTTTCGGATTGACCTATGCTACAGTATTAACACTAGTTATGGTACCGGTCATGTTTTACTTGGTGAAACGTGTAAAGTATTGGTTACGCGATAGAAAAACTGCAAGACAAACCAATGAAGCTGCAAATGCTTAATCAATTGCACTTCACGCATAAAAAAAGTCCCGATAGCTATCGGGACTTTTTTTATTTTGGACGTACTCGTATTTATTTAGTAGCTAAATAACCTTTAGTAATCGTACTTACTGAAGCAATTCTGCTGTTTTCAAATGCCACTTTATTTGTAGTTGCCGTATTGTAAAAAGTCCAAGTTCCTACTTTTTCTCCTTGGTTATATTCACCAAAAGCTTGTTTAGTTCCGTCTTCATTATACGAAATCCATTTCCCATGAAGTTTTCCATTAAGATACGCTCCTTCTTGCTTCACTTGTCCATTATCATAGAAGTACGTAGCTTGAATCATATTACTGTCTACTGCCACAAATTTTGGTTGTACACCCTGAGCAAATAATACTCCAGAAACCAATAACATCAAATAAATCATTACATTTTTCATATACATTTGTTTTTTGGGTTAATAATTATGTAACAAATATATATATATATTTACAATAAAAAAACTTTTTGGTAACAATTTGGTAACATTGGCAAAAAAAGTATGAAAAAAAGCCAAAACTCAAGGCTTTGGCTTTCAGTATTTTATTGAAATTTTATTTTAACAACGTATCCAACAACTTAGATAATTCATCAGAAGAAGGTCTTGCTGCATCAGCTTTAACCACTTTTCCAACCGGATCAATTAACAAAAATCGAGGAATAGCATTGATACCAAAAGCTTTTATAAAATCTGAATTCCAGTTTTTATCGGCATACAATTGAACGCCGCCCAATTCCTTTTCCGTCACAAATTTTTGCCATTTCTCGTGGTCTTTATCTACATCAACCGAAATACTTACAAATTCAATATTTTTACCATGGTATTTTTCTTCTATCTTTTTCAAAAATGGAATCTCTGCTCTACAGGGTCCACACCAAGTAGCCCAAATATCTATATATACGTATTTCCCTTTTAAATCCTCTAATTTAGTGGTTCCGCCTTTGTGGTTCTCATAATTAAAGCTTGGAGAAGCAATCCCTTCGAGTTTCTTGGCTAGCGCTTTTTGCGTATAAAATTGTTGGAACATAAAAGCATCCTGCATGATTTTTGGCTTGTAAGCCGCTACAAATTTATCATAGAATCCAGAGCCCTCCAATAGCGCTAAATCTTCTGATTTCTTTTTTTCCAAAGCTGCTTTAAAAACCGCCTCATCTTTTTCTAACAAACTTTCAAGGCCTAGTTCAAAAGCTTCATCAGTAAGTGCTTTTTGTGCCAAATAATTGTTTTCTTTTTCTCCTTTTCCTTTGTAAACAATAGTTTCATCAAACGCTTTTGCATTCATATTCAAAAATAAAGCATCGCCATCTTTTAAATACATCATTGAAGATTCTGAACCGTCATTAAATTGATGAATGCCTTCTGTAATTTCAAAAGTTGCTTCAAAAACGCCTTGTTGGTTGATCGGAATAACCTGTTTGAATTTTTTGGGCCCATAAATGGTTAAAGTATCTGAATTACGATTCTCTATCTTTGCAGAAAAACTAACTTTACCTGGAGTTTGAGCAAAAGAAATACTACTCAATAACAAGAATAAAACTGTGATTTTTTTCATAATTAAATGTGTAAGGTTTTGGTAAAAATAACATAAAAATTACTATTCTGAAAAAATGAAGGAATATAATTGCGCCATTTAAATTAAACTTTTCTTTTTTGTTCTTACTTTTGTATAAAATTTAAAACAATGTACAGAAGTCATACTTGTGGCGCACTAAATGCCTCACATATCAATACAGAAGTTACCCTTGCAGGATGGGTGCAGAAATCGAGAGATAAAGGATTTATGATTTGGGTCGACTTGCGAGATCGATACGGAATTACGCAATTAATTTTTGACGAACAAAGAACCGATAAAGCGGTATTTAGTCGCGCGAAATCATTGGGTAGAGAATTTGTAATCCAAGTCAAAGGTACTGTTATTGAGCGTGAATCTAAAAACGCAAATATGGCTACTGGTGAAATCGAAATATTAGTCACCGAATTAAACATATTAAACGAAGCGCAACTTCCTCCCTTTAC
>NZ_JBILKB010000067.1:0-10767 GCF_044376915.1 Flavobacterium sp. | reverse complement strand
CGAAAGTGACACTTTTACGAGGATTTTTTCACCTTTTTTGACTTGTTTGGAGAAACTTAAAGCCAATTTTGTTCCTTTGTATATCCCTTGTAATTTAGTGTTTACCGTGTTTTCTTCTGCAACCAAATTCACTTTCAATGGCACATTAAACTCAATGCGAGCATACACATATTGGTCTCTTGCCCAAGCTTCACTTCTTCGTAAGACTTCAATAGTTTTATCATCAATTACTCGAATGCTGCCTTCTAAAAGCTTATCGCGATGATTCAAATCTAAAATAATATTGGCTTGTCCGTCTTTAGTAAACGTATATTCATGAAACCCAACGCGGGTTGAAGTGGTTAAACGCACATCGATATTATGTTTGTCTAATTTCACAGCATAAAATCCAGCGGAAGCTTTTTCATTGGCATGCGAAAAAGTAGAGGAATAAATCTTATTGTCAAACGAAGGTTCACCCATTGTTGGCATTAGCATAATATCACCATAATCTGAAACACCGGTTCCATTCAAATGCGTGTGGGAAAATCCGTAAATTAAATTATCGGAATAATGGTACCCGCCACAACCGTCCCAACTCCCGTCGATTCTGGTGTCAGGAGACAATTGTACCATACCATAAGGCACCGTTGCACCTGGAAAAGAATGCCCGTGACCACCTGTTCCAATTAAAGGATTGATGTGTTTGGCAAAATCTTGTGCTTGTGAAAAAGAGGCCACAAAAAGTATAGCAATAAGAAATGGTTTCATGTCGTTGGGATGAAAAATTTCTTAAAGGTAAAAATATTTTCTAATTGTTGTGCGGATTAAGCTGTTTTTGAGTTTTTACCATATAGCAACATAGATTTTTCTTTTAAAAGCGTTTCGTTTTTTTGAGGTAACTATAGAATTGTGTTGAATTTTAAACATATAAGTCATATAAGAAAGTGGAAGATGTTCTTTGTTTATATGAGTTCATATAAATTTTTCTATGTTGACTATGTAAAGTGAAACAACTCAAGATTAATAAAGTTAATCTATGTTTCTATGAGGTGAAAACAAAAAACCACAAATGCATTTCTGAATTCGTGGTTTAGTTATTTTGAATCCTCTTACAAGAGAATAAATTAATTTGCTAAAACGCCTTTTTTGTTGATAATGGGTAAATCGGCCGTGGCTTTTTCGTTGATGGAATTGGTTTTAAAAACGAAGGTTTTATCAAATAATTGTCCGTTTGAGAAATAGGACAACATGAATTCGTTATTCAATTGCAAAACGTTATTTTCTAACAATTCTACTTTTACGGCGGTTCTTGGTTCTACTATGGCAAACGCATGTCGGAATGTTCCCGTTTTGCGTTCTTCGCCATTGATTAAACCATAAGCACGAGAAACTACCATAGCCATTTCTAATAAATCATCGGTATCGTTTATTAAATAAGCATACCAAGAATTTTCCATAAAATCGTCGTTCCATTCTTGAAAAGCCACAATGTGAACGTTTGCTACTTTTGGGATGATAATGTCTTTTTTCATAGTACGTGAGATTGCTTCGTTCCTCGCAATGTCTAAATTGATGCTTTGAATTGCTCTAAGAAACGAACGTCGTTTTCATAAAACATACGAATGTCACCAATTTGATACAACAACATGGCAATACGTTCTACTCCCATTCCGAAAGCAAAACCCGTATGCTCGTCTGGATTGATACCGCAGTTTTTCAATACATTTGGATCGACCATTCCACAACCTCCAATTTCTAACCAACCGGTTCCTTTGGTAATTCTATAATCCGTTTCGGTTTTTAACCCCCAATAAATATCAATTTCAGCACTAGGTTCTGTAAATGGAAAATAGGACGGACGCAAACGAATTTTCGATTTCCCAAACATTTCCTTGGTGAAATACAACAAAGTTTGCTTTAAATCGGCAAAGGAAACGTCTTTATCAATATACAAACCTTCCACTTGATGGAAAATACAATGTGAACGCGATGAAACAGCTTCGTTACGAAATACACGTCCTGGTGAAATCGTACGAATGGGTGGTTTGTTGTTTTCCATGTAGCGCACTTGCACCGATGATGTATGCGTTCGCAATAAAACATCTGGATTGGTTTGAATGAAAAACGTATCCTGCATGTCTCTTGCCGGGTGGTATTCAGGTAAATTTAATGCTGTAAAATTGTGCCAATCGTCTTCGATTTCGGGACCTTCAGACACATTAAAACCAATCGTTGAAAAAATATCAATCATTTGATTTTTTACAATTGAGATGGGATGACGGGAACCAACAGCTATGGCTTCACCCGGACGTGTAGTGTCTCCGTAAATGCCTTTAGCCTCTTCTTTATTCTCCAAAGCATCTTGAATCGATTTTACTTTGGTTTCAGCCGAAGTTTTCAATTCGTTAATTACTTGTCCAAAGGCCGCTTTTTGTTCGTTTGGCACATTTTTAAATTCGGCAAAAAAGTCTTTCAATAAACCTTTGCTTCCTAAATACTTGATGCGGAAGGCTTCTAATTGCTCTTTGTTGTCGGTTTGAAAAGTGTTTACTTCTTCAATATGGGCTTTAATCGTTTCTATCATCGCTCGTTTTATAATGGTACAAATTTATGTATTTTGTTTCAAGTTTCAAGTTTCAAGTTAACTAAAACTTCTAAAATCATAAATCGTTACTCCTAAATCATTACGCTATCAACTCTTTCTCTAAAAAGTAGCTTACAATTGCTTCTTTCATCAACACTGCTTGTTCACCTGCTTTTAACGGGGGTAATTCTTCTTTGGTTTTGTAATGCGGCCAACCTTCGTTATCAAAATATTCAAATTCATAATACCCATATGGCTCTAACAAACGACAAATGGCTATGTGCATGAGGTTTACTTTTTCATCTTTTTTAAAAGTGGCATGAATTTTACCCAATTCTTGCACGCCAATTAAATAAATAATACCTTCTAAATCAAGGTCCTCTCCGCCTGAAAATTTTTCTGATAATATGCTGACAACACTTTCCCAGCGTTGTTTTAATTGTTCGTCTCTAGACATTTTTTTGGGTTTTAAGTGATGGGTGATGGGTGATGGGTTCCTATGACCTATTACCGATAACCAATTACCAAATTTCATGCAAAGATAAGAACAGAAAACCAGTTTCAGCAATTCTTTTATCTTTGTTCTTTAATCTATTTTCTTTCAAATGAGTTTTATTGATATTGTTTTTGCTATTTTATTAGGTTTTGCCATATATAAAGGGTTTAAAAATGGCTTTTTTGTTGAAGTTGCTTCGTTTATTGGATTGTTAGTTGGAATATATGTAGCCCTCAAATTTTCGAATTGGATAGGTGCTGTTTTTTCAGGATTTTTTCCAACATGGCATTCAAAATACATCACCATCACCGCTTTTATACTGACATTTATTTTGGTACTTATTGGGATTCACCTGAGTGCTAAAATGCTTACAAAAGTTTTTAATGTTGCTTTTTTAGGCGGAATCAACAAAATTGCGGGGATCATTTTTAGCGTGCTGAAAATGATTTTAACATTGAGTGTAGTACTTTTTATTGTGGAAAAAATCAACATCAATAACCTACTAATTGCCAAAGAAACACAAAAGAATTCTATTTTTTATCACCCCATTCAAAATAGTGCAAAGGCAATTTATCCTACGATTGAAAGATGGTATGATGGTTTGAAGTCGGGCGTTGAGAGTGAGGAGTAAAAACTTTGACAAGCTAAGCCAAAAGACTTTCAACTGAGCACTGAAAACTACTTCTTCACTTCCCTTATTGCTTCTTTGTCAATCCAAGCTTTGGTTTTGTCGGTTAACTCTACTTGTGACCAATTGCCTAGGGTTGCCAATACGTAAACTTTTGTACCTTCATGCAACGTAACTACATCTTCTGAAGTTGTTTTGGGTTCCGATTTTAATGTCGTCGATGCAGCAAAAACTACCGCAGGATTATAATTTGAACTCCATTTTTTTTGCAAAAAAGCTGAAAAAACGGTTATACCAATGCCTACTATAAACAGCAGGAATAAACTGAAAAAAGCACGTTTTAACAGTACCGTATTTCCAAAATAATAGCTTAAAAAAGAGAGCAAACTCAAAAAAGCAATTAAAACGGCAATCCATGCCCAAGTATCATAATGAAAAACCCGCGTATATTCTTTAAGGATTTTCTTAAATCCAACCTCTGGCATAACTTTAATGTCGTCGATTGCCATTTTCTGAGCAAACGACAAATTGGTTTTTATGGCTTCGTCATCAGGGTTTAAAAGCACTGCTTTTTCGTAATAATAAATAGAAGGTGCCACCTTGCCTAATTTGTAATAACAATTGGCAATGTTAAAATACAAATCGCTCGAAGCGTTGCCTTGTTTTTCAATACTTTCAAAAGCTGTTACCGCTTCGGAAAACTTTTCTTTATGATATAAATCGTTTGCTTTTTTGAAAGTTGCCTGGATGGATTCGTTTGCATTAGCAAATGAAATCAAAAACAATAGTAAAATTACGCTGATACTTCTCATGATTTCAATTGTTTTTCAAGTTCGGTAATTATTGCAATGGCTCGATCAAAATCATTAACCATAGCCGTGTCTGTTGCCGGAGCATAGCGCGCAAATTCGCAATCATTCATTAATACCATAAATTGCGATATGCTATTTTCCGAAGCATTTCTTTGATGCAGCAACTCCACAATATTGTCTTTGCTCATTTCTGCCGTTTCAATATGTAATTTGGCTTTTAAGAAATTGTGAAGTGCTTTTTCCATAGCCATATAAAAAGGTACTTTATCGCCCATTTGCTTTTTGGCTTCCGACAAATATTTTTTAACCAATCTGTTGTTTTTTCTTACTCTATTGCCAAAAGCATCAGCATCTTTGGCTTCTTTTTGTTTGCGTAACAATACCACAACCGGAATCAGAAGCAATGGTGCAATCAATAACCCATAAAACATCCCTGATCCCAAGAAATCTTTTTTAGCAGTGGCCACAAATGAAGTGGTTAATTTGTTGTATTGGAAAACTTCTTTTTTAAGTATCGCTTGTTTGTTTTTCGTTGT
Organism: Flavobacterium sp.; assembly: GCF_044376915.1. GTDB lineage: Bacteria > Bacteroidota > Bacteroidia > Flavobacteriales > Flavobacteriaceae > Flavobacterium. The sequence continues at coordinate 5,729 of NZ_JBILKB010000067.1, read as the reverse complement.
GTTGTTTGCTACCAAAGTACCATCTCCTTCTAAAACATCAAGAGTAATTTCTGGAGAAGATAGCGTAATATATGTTTTGCTATTCAAATCATAATATGAAAACGCAATGGGTTTTATCGAATATTTTCCTTTGTATTGGGGAATAATAGTGTATTTATCTGAAACGCTTCCCGTCATGCCTGTAACTGGAGTTTGCACATTTTCTTGATGTGCCGGATCATACATTTCTAGCGAACTCGGCACCACCGGTTTAGGAAGTGTAAACAACTTCAAATTTCCTTTGCCCGATACGGTGACTTCTAAGTCAAGGGACTCACCCGCTTTTAATTTGGTTTTGGAAGGGGTAACTTTAAATGTAAAAGCACCAACAGCTCCTGTAAAACTGGCTGGTTTTCCTTTTTCGGGAAGGGGTTTTACGGTTATCGTTTGGATTCCGGTGGAGAGTGCTTTTTCAACAGTGGTCATTTCCATTCGACCAAACCAATCACTTCTTCCAGTGGGTACCTCAGCATCTACATCAATTTTAAAAGGTTCAATTCGTTTTGACCCCGCTTCTAATGGATATAAAATTACTTTTCGAAGGGCCACGACACTGTAATCTTTGCCATTATATTTTCCTTTTTCGGCACGTAATTGTTTCATGTCAATATATTGACTCCAGAAATCTTGATATTTTGGCGCTTGAAAATTACGCAAGTTGGAAACCGAACTGTTATACGGAAAATACAATTTATAAATCACCGTAACCGGCTCATTGACATATGCCGATTTGGTCGATAGTTCCCCCACCAAATGGATGCCTTCTCCAAAATTATAGTTTTGTTGTTGTCTCGGGTTTTGGCCGGGATAACTCGGCATTTGAATAGGATCTGAAATGGTGATTTTTATAGGTACTGTTTTATAAACTGTTCCGTTGTATTCAATACTTGCCGAACCTATGGTAAATGTTCCTTTTTTTGTGGGGGTCAAATAATAAACGACTTGGGTTGTAATTTCCCTTTTTTGTGTCATTTTACCATTAATTATGGTAATAGAAGTTTGATTACCTTTATTGATAAAGGGTCCTTCTGCTTTGAATCCAGGAAATTTTGGCCCTTGAAAATTATCCCCTTCATTATTGATAGAGAACGCAATGGGAAATCGTTCGTTTAAACCATATACATCTCTATCCGTTTGTGCTTCAAATTTTACTTGAGCTGCTACAAACGAATACAGAAATAAAAAAAATACAACAACACTTTTTTTCATGATTTACCAATCTTTTTCATTTGAGGCCGGACGCACTTTTACTTTTTTAGCATTCACTTTGTCTTGCACTTTCTTCTCCGCATTATTAACGGCATCTAATATATTGTCAATGCGTTGTTTGTCGGCACCACTTGGTTTTGGCGATTCATTTTTATCTTCTTTTTTCTCGCCGTCTCCTTTGCCTTGTTGCTTATCGCCTTGTTTATCTTTGTTATTTTGCTGGTCTTTATCGGAATCTTTTTTGTCGTTTCCTTTGTCTTTATTGCCTTCGTTATTTTTGGGTTGCGGTTTGTTATCTTGACCGTTTCCGCCTTTATTGTCTTTTTTATTATCTTTAGGAGGGTTCTCTTTTTTCTTCTTTTTAGCCAACGCATAATTGTAGCGCGTTTCTTCGTCCTTTGGGTTATTGCGTAAGGCATTTTTGTATGCCTCAGCCGCTGCTTCATAATTTTTATCCATCATAAAGGTGTTCCCTAAATTGTGATAAATGCGGTATTTCTCTGTTTTTGTTTTGGCCGATTCAAGCGCAAGAATGTATTTAATTTGTGCTTCACCGTATTGGTTTTGACGGTAAATACTGTTGCCTAAATTGTATCCCGCAACTGCTTTTTTGGGCGATTTTTTGGATTCAGTTACTCGAAAATCCGCTTCGGCAGTTGCGTAGTTTTTTTGTGCGAAGGACTGGTTTCCGTTGTAGAGGTTTTTATCGCTCTCCTGACTGAAAAGAAATCCGCTGATTAATAAAACTATACTATAGATGATCTTATTCATGTTTTTTCTCGTTAAATAAATTCAACTTCTGCACCCAATTCGTTTTTTTCTCCAATAAGAAAATATCGGCCAAAAGCAACAGAAAGCCCAAGCCCAAAAACCATTGGTATTGAGATTCAAAATCAGCTATTTGTTGGGATTCAAATTCTGATTTTTCGATTTTATCTAAAGCTTTTTTTACTTCTTCCACCACCTCTTTAGTGTTGGCTCCTACAATATATTTCGATTTGGTTTGTGTAGCAATATTTGTAAGCACTTCAGCATATAATTTTGTAATCACATTTTCTCCCTTTTGGTCTTTTTTATATCCCGAAATTTTTCCATTGGAATCTTTCAATGGAATCAACCCTCCTTTTTCTGTTCCCACACCAATTGTTACAATGCGAACGCCTTTTCCTTTAGCCATTTCAATAGCTTCTTCAGCACCATCGCCATGATCTTCTCCATCGGAAACTAAGATAATTAACTTGCTCGTGTCTTTGATGTCAAAATAATCCACCGAAAGCTTAATGGCATCATTAAAAGCGGTTCCTTGTGAAGAAACCATATTGGTGTTCATGCTTTGCAAATACATTTTAGCAATACTATAATCTGATGTCATCGGTAAAACGGGATAGGCACTTCCGGCATAACCCACAATACCTACACGGTCGTTTCCTAATTGATTGATGATTTGAGACACCAATTGTTTGGTTTTTTCCAATCGATTGGGCGCAATATCTTCGGCTAGCATGCTTTTTGAAATGTCAACCGCAAATACAATATCAATTCCTTGACGCTTTACCGTTTCCATTTTGGTCCCCATTTTTGGATTGACTAAAGCAATGATGACACAGGCCAGTGCGGCCAGTACAATAACTAATTTTAATACCGATTTAAAGGTAGATTGTTCCGGACTTAATTTTTGAAATAACGGCTTATCTGCAAAAGCGGTTTGTTGTCTTCTTTTCCAATACAAATTGAATAGAAAAAAAGCACCCACTAATGGAATTAGGGCAAACAAATAAAAATAGATTGGGCTTTCTAGTTCAAACATGATTTTTTTTCTAAACGATTCCTCTAAAAACAGTATTTCGAGCGAGTACTTCAATTCCTAATAATACAAAAGCTAATAGAGCAAACATTTTATATTTTTCATCGTAATTATAAAATTTTTGTTCGTTGATTTCTGTAGTTTCCAAGGTATTGATTTCGTCGTAAATGGCTTGTAATTTTCGATTAGAAGTCGCTCTAAAATATTTTGCATCAGTTGTTTTTGCAATTTCCTGCATTAATTTTTGATCGATTTCAACCGGCATCCTTCTGAATACCAATTTACCATTGGCGTCTTTTGCTACAGGAAACAGAGCATTGCCGTTTGTGCCGATTCCAATAGTGTATACTTTTATCCCATATTCTTTGGCAATTTCTGCAGCTGTTCTTGGGTCAATAGTCCCGGAGTTGTTTACGCCGTCAGTCAATAAAATCACAATTCTGCTTTTAGCTTTACTGTCTTTAATGCGATTGATAGCAGTAGCTAATCCAACGCCAATACCCGTCCCATCAGCCAAAACACTATCGTCGTAGACAATAGTTTTTAACGATTGCAACAAAATGGCTTTGTCGGAAGTAACCGGCGTGCGAGTATAACTTTCGCCAGCATACACCACTAATCCGATACGATCATTTACGCGATCTTGTATAAAAGTTGAAGCTACTTTTTTTAGTGCTTCTAATCGATTGGGCTTTAAATCGTTTGCCAACATACTGCTCGAAACGTCGATGGCCATTACAATATCAACCCCTTTTGTCATTTTTGATTTTGACGTTACATCAACGCTTCTTGGTCGTGCCAAGGCTATGATAATCGAGCTCAATGCCAACAATCGTAGGACAAACAATAGTGGTTTTGCTTTCGCTAAAAATGTACGTTGTCCCACAAAAGGCGCAATGGTAGGCATGGTTAACGTTGCCGAAAGTTGATTTCGTTTATAAAACAACCAAGCAATTGCTATGGGCACTAGTAAAAAAAGCCACAAAAATTCCGGATTTAAAAAAGTTACTTTACCCATTATTGCTTCGCTTTTCTTAGTTCGATTGAATTTTGAATCTTTTCTGTTACTTGTTTGGCATGTGTGTCATCTTCTTTATAAATTAAGAAGATTTCCTGAGCGCCACCCGGTTGAGCAAACACGACAATTTCATAGCTCATCTTTTGCTCTTCATCTGTTTTCGAATTGAAAGCGGTGAACGTTCCTGAAGACTTTTTACCCGATAACCCTTTTGCATTTTCAAAATCGGCCGTTTTTACAATGATGTTTTTTGCACCAAAACGTTCCAATTCTTTCAAATCATTTTCAAGCGCAACTTCCAAATCTAATCGAGTCGTGTCTTTGAATGCTGTGGTAATTAATACAATTGAAAAATCATCCACAATACTTCCAGACATAAATCGATTCGTCGATTTTACATTTTCAGGCAGATTATTTTGAATTTTTTCATCGTTATTGCGATGCAACACTTTAGGGGTTTCTATGATAATTGCGGGTTCTCCATATTCTGAAGAAACCCATTCTTTTTCCAACAATTCGGCTGTAGAATACCCTAGGTAATTTTCTTTTAAATAGTCAAAACCAATGGTGTATAAAAACAGGGAAACCGCTAAAACAAATAGGGATGCTGCTATACCAACGGCAATGACGGTTCGTTTAAATTTTTGTTGTTTTAATTCTTTTTTGCGGACTTCCTCAGCAAAAAGCACTTCGGCTTCGGCTTCAGTTCGAGGTAAGGCTTTATCGATGATAATTAAAAATTTATCGATAATTCCTTTGTCTTTTTCAATTTCAAACTGCAAGGGTTTTGATTTGGCAAATTTAACCAAATCGGCATTTTCTAAAACTACCTTAAATTGTTCTAAATCGTCTCTGTTGATGAACATTTTCTTCTCAGAAATCGCTTTTTTTAGAGCAACAACCAATTCGCTAGAAGTACTTTCCATAGCCGGAACTTTTACCGATTCTTCGATATAGGTTCTTGCAATATCGGTCATTTCAGAATAGTATTCTTTGACTTCTCCTTTTTGGAGTAATTGTTTTTTATCTAAATTTTGAAGATATGCGATTGCTTTTTCAATAGGTGATGCGAAAAATTCTTCAGCCGAATCCTCTCTTTTTTGAATTTTCTTGATGATAAAATACGCCGCAAAACCAGAAGCGATGATTAATCCTAATAATACCAACCATTTCCACCATTCGCTACTCGGTTTTTCTTCGGTGGCAATAATGTTTTTGATATCATACATTTGTTGCTTAGTGGTATCGACCTTTATGTTATTTACCAACACAGACAATGAATCCGTTCGAAAGGCTTTTTGATTGATTTTTACCAATAATTTTGGGATAGCATATCTTCCGGAGTCAAATTGGGTTAACCCATATTTTTTGATTAACTCATATTGTGCATTATTTTTAACGGTATCAATTGGAAACGATTCTAAAACTTCCAATGCCCCAAAAAACTTCCCTTCAGGAAAAACTACTTTGTCTTTTGCGTTTACTGAGGCTTTAATGGTTAAAAGAAATTGAGATCCAATCTTTATTTGTGAAGAATCAATTGAAGTGGTGATTTTTTGAGAAAACCCAAAAACCCCAAAAAGTAAAGCAATATGTAAGTAAATCGTCTTTCTCATTTTTCTTAATTTCTCGCTTTAAAATAGCCTAATAATTTGGTCA
>NZ_JBILKB010000125.1:0-3564 GCF_044376915.1 Flavobacterium sp. | reverse complement strand
AATGGGTCATACCTTAATTGCCTTTGAAGCTACAATCAAAGGATTGAATAAATTGTTATTGAACGAAGAAAAATTTGCAGAAGATTTGGAGAAAAACTGGGCCGTTGTTGCCGAAGCCATTCAAACCATTCTTCGCAGAGAAGGCTATCCTAATCCTTATGAAGCCTTGAAAGATTTAACACGTACCAATACCGTAATCGACAAAGAGGCGATTCATCATTTCATTGGAACCTTAAAAGTTTCTGAAGAAGTTAGAGCTGAATTGATGCAAATCACACCAAGTAATTATTTGGGGATTTAATTTATAGCACCTAATAAATAAAACTAAAATCACATCCTTATGATGTGATTTTTTTATTAGATTTGTTTAGAGGTTTATTGGTGGAATATAATTCTAAGCCATCGATTTTCGGAGAATTGACTACTAACAATAGTAACATATAATGTGTAGAACTTACAATACGATTGGATCACTTACAACTTTAAAAACAAGCTTAGAGAATAATAACATCTATGACTTTAAGTCCGTTAAAGAAGTAATTGAATTTCAAAAATCATTTTCGACTTCTCGCCAAGAATTAATTTCTCTCCATGAAAATCTGATTGAGAATGAAAAAAATAATCTTACTATTAATTTGCCGATTTTAAAATCCGAAGTCGAAACACAAAGAGAGCAAACTACTCAGCAATTGACTCAAAATATTGATATATTAAAGAAACAATTGAATAATTTAGACCATAAAATTTCTACAAACTATTATCAAAAAATTACTATTCTTTTAAAGAAGTGGCATTACAAAAGAAAAATTAAACATAAGGAAAGTGATTTTGAAAAAGATATTGAAATGTCATTGGCTAAAATCCTTGAAGATTATCAATTCAAAAGCGATCGCTTACAATTTATATCTTCGAACTTTAATGAAGCTGTAAGCGAAAGTGCTCAAAATCCTTTATCCGAACTTGAAAGAAAAAAAGCCGTAATTGATAGTCTGAATAATTACATTTATGGTGCATTGGGAGAACAAAAAGTAGTCAAAACATTAGAATGTTTATCTGATGATTATTATTTAATAAATGACTTCGCTGTAACTTTTTCTAAAGCAATTTATCACAAACAAGAAAATGACTACATAAAATCTGTTCAAATTGACCATATTTTAGTTGCACCATCTGGCATATTCCTTATTGAAACAAAGAATTGGAGTGAAAAATCTATACAGAATATGAGTTTACGCTCACCTGTTGAACAAATCAAAAGAGCTAACTATGCTTTATACCATTTGCTTAATAGTGATAAAAGTAATTATCGTTTGCGTCTAGATAAGCATCATTGGGGTGATAAAAAAACACCAATTAAAAATCTAATTGTTTTAACAAAAACAAAACCAATTGAGGAATTTCAATATGTCAAAATTTTGACAACAAATGAATTAATACATTATCTAAATTATTTTAAACCGATTTTTTCATCTAGTGAAACAAAGAAAATTGCAGAATTTATATTACAACTTAACGGTTAATAAAATAAAAAAAGTCGCTTAGCAGCGACTTTTTTTTTATCTCGAATAATTTGGAGCTTCTTTTGTAATGGTTACATTGTGTGGGTGACTTTCGCCAATGCCACTCGCTGTAATTCGAATAAAACGACTGCTTTCTTGTAAGGCTTGTATGTCTTTTGAACCGCAGTACCCCATTCCGGCTCTTAAACCACCAATGAATTGTTGCATGCTTTCGTTTAGTTCTCCTTTATAAGGCACGCGACCTACAATTCCTTCGGGTACTAATTTCTTTACATCGTCTTCTACATCTTGGAAATAACGGTCTTTTGACCCTTCTTGCATGGCTTCTACTGAACCCATTCCTCGGTACGATTTGAATTTTCTTCCTTCAAAAATAATGGTTTCTCCCGGTGATTCTTTTGTTCCGGCTAAAAGTGAACCCAACATAACACAATCGGCACCCGCTGCAATAGCTTTAGGAATATCTCCTGTGTAACGAATACCACCATCAGCAATAACGGGAACACCGGTACCTTTTAAAGCTGCAGCCACTTCTAATACGGCTGAAAATTGAGGAAAACCAACACCCGCCACAACTCTAGTCGTACAGATTGATCCTGGTCCAATACCAACTTTCACCGCATCGGCACCATTTTGAGCCAAATACAAAGCAGCTTCTGGAGTTGCAATATTGCCCACTACTACGTCTAATTCTGGAAATTTCGCTTTTACGGCTTTCAATACATCCACAACCCCTTTGGTATGTCCGTGTGCAGTATCAATAATCACAGCATCTACTCCGGCATTAACTAAAGCGGAAGCACGTTCCACCGCATCGGCAGTTACCCCTAAGGCAGCTGCAACACGAAGACGACCAAAGCGATCCTTATTCGCAATTGGTTTTTGCGTCAGTTTTGTAATATCTCTAAAGGTAATTAAACCTACTAATTTGTTATGGTTATCAACTACGGGTAATTTCTCAATTTTATTTTCTTGTAAAATACCTTCGGCTTCTTGTAGTGTAGTGCCTTGAGCCGCTGTAACCAGTTTTTCAGAAGTCATTACTTCTAAAATAGAACGCGAATTCACTTTCTCAAAACGCAAATCCCTATTGGTTACAATACCTTTTAAAATACCATTTTCATCCACTACGGGAATACCTCCAATACTGAATTCTTTCATAGCTAATTTAGCATCACCTACAGTAGCTGTCAAAGGTAAGGTTACCGGATCGATGATCATACCACTTTCAGCACGCTTCACTTTCTTAACTTTTGCCGCTTGTTGGGCAATCGTCATGTTTTTATGCAACACCCCAATTCCACCCTCTTGCGCCATAGCAATTGCCATAGCACTTTCAGTTACCGTATCCATAGCTGCCGAAACAATAGGGACATTCAAGGTAATATTTCTCGAAAATTTCGATTGAATATTTACTTCACGCGGTAATACTTCTGAATAATTTGGGATCAACAATACATCGTCATAGGTAAGGCCTTCGCCAACGATCTTAGTAGTATGTGCTTTCATGGTGCAATTTGTTGTAGCTGTTAAATTGCATGCAAATATACGAAAAAAGTGAATAGTTTGTGTATTTATTGAATAGTTTTATTTAAACAAAAGAAGGCAAAGATCCAAACCGAAAAACAGCTTTAATTAATGAAACTCCCCAAACAACTTTGTAGCTTCGTTGTAGGCACTTTCAAAACTCATCGGGCTGGTGTGGGTATTTTCTCTATGGGTGGTAAAATACGACAATAACTTTTCGGTCGGCATATTGCCTGTCAGTTCGTCTTTTGCCATTGGACAACCACCAAAACCTTGTATGGCGCCGTCAAAGCGTCGACAACCGGCATGATAAGCCGCATCTATTTTTTCAAACCACTTATCGGGCGTGGTATGCAAATGAGCTCCAAATTCAATAGAAGGATATTTAGGAATCAAATGGGAAAATAAATAGGTAATCACTTCGGGGGTTGAACTCCCAACGGTATCCGAAAGCGAAAGAATTTTCACGCCTTTTTGCGCTAGTATTTCGGTCCATTCTCCAACAATTTCGACATTC
>NZ_JBILKB010000013.1:0-36279 GCF_044376915.1 Flavobacterium sp. | reverse complement strand
TTGAGAAAACCTACACTACATTTTTACAACGGGTAGCTTCCGGAAGAAAAATGACTCTTGCACAAGTAGATGCTATTGGACAAGGTAGGGTTTGGACCGGAACAGCTGCAAAAAAATTGGGCTTAGTTGATGAAATTGGTGGTTTAGAAGACGCCATCAAATATGCTGCAACATTGGGAAAAACAAAATCGTATCGAACCGAGAATTTTCCCGAATATGAAAAAAGCTTTGAAGATTTATTGGCTAATTTTACCGGAATTGCAGCGCTTCAAACCAAAGAACAACTCTTGAAAGAGCAATTGGGCGAAGAAGGATTTCAAATGTTAGAACAAATCAAACGCGTTAAGAGCAGAAAAGGAATTCAAACCTTAATGCCCTACGAACTGAACATTCGTTAATAAAAACCTATACTTTATATAAATCCCAAAAGCACTAGCTTTTGGGATTTTTTTATATTTATAATACATTTTTTTAATTTTATAGGAATTATTTTTATATTTGCTAAGTATAACCCTTTAAATCAATGTATTATGAAGAAAAAAATAATTTACGGATCCTTATTTGCCGTTGTATTTACACTTAGTTTGCTTTTTAAACCAAAGTATGATGAAAGCCTACAGCAAGCAGATATTGATATTACGATCCTACTAACTTGGATAGGAGATATTGAAATTGGCTCACAAAATTGTGTATGTAAAGGTAGCTCTTGTAGCGAAGCCAATTGGATTTCTTTTAGAGAAAGATGTGGAACTACCTCTGGGGGACAAGCTGGTAATACAAACTGGGCATGTGGTCAAGTAGGAGGTCAATGTAATTAACAAAATTGAGAACGCTTAGGCGTTCTCAATTAATTTCAAATAGAATGAAAAAATTCCCCCTTTATATTGTAATGGTTATGTTATTTTCATGTGAAAAAGAAAAAATAACCTCTAAAGTCTATTATGACACCATAGAAAATTCTAACCGAAAGGTAAATTTAGCTGACAAAATCAGGGTAACAATAGATACTTTAGCAGCTCCTACCGACATTGAAACTTCGTTCAATGGAAATTTTACAGTTTGCAACAAAACGATCGTATTTGCTGATGTGTTTTTTGGATATCTCTTTGAATTTGATAAAAAATTAAAACTGCAATCAAAAAATTTTGGCATTGGAAATCACCCTCATGAATTGAAAGGCGCCGATTATATAACGTATTCCAATAAAACAAAGAGGTTGTATGTATTATCGTCAAAGACAGGGATACTCGCTGTTATTGATTCTAAATTTCACAAAGAAAAGGAGTTTAAAATAAATTTCAACATAAAAAGAACTAAGGAAGAAGTTATTTATAAACCTTTACCATATTTGATGGATTCGTATGAGTTAGACTATGGCTACGATGGTATTTTAAAAGTATTTGATGAATACCATTTGGCAATTGCTATCACCTCATCGCATCCAAAATTTAATGGCTATTTTAATTCGAAATTTTACTATGAAAACTCAAGAATTATTGCATTGATTAATATTGAAAAGGAATATATTGACCGTTTAATTGGTAGAAGACCTCTATTATTTTTAAAAAACCAATTACCCAATTATGATCATTTTAACTATGAAATAAATAACAACACAATCTATTTGAATTTTTATCCCGAATCTACTATTTATAAAATAGACAAAGAAAAAGATGTTGTTCAAAGTGCTTTTGGAATTCAAGGCAGTGAAATGAAAACAAATTATACAAGAACTTATTCTTATGAAGAAGCATACAAGCGTGAATTTGAAGATTACAACAATTATAACTTTTACAATAGTTTGTATGTTGATGACAACTTAATCTTTAGAGGCTATTCAAAAAATAATACTAAAAAGGATGGATTACAAATTTATAAAAACAATGTGCTTATTGCAGATTTGAATTTTCCAAAAGGATATAAAATTATTGGAAAAATTGATAATGCCTATTATGCATCAAAAAATGTAATTAAAAGAAGAGAAGACATGGTCCTACTTAAACTAAAATTTTCTGAATTATGAAATTAAAATCACTTTTATACCTGTTACTTATTGCAACACCATTTCAATTACCCGCACAAAAAATATCTGGGCAATTGATTAATGAAATTGACAAAACTCCAGTTTTTGGAGTTACAGTTTATAGTGATGGTGTACCGTTTGCTTTTTCTGACCAAGAAGGCAAATTTGAAATCGAAGATGTAACTACCATTAAAGTACTAACGTTTTCACATTTGGCATATACTGAAAAAACGTTAAAAATATCAGAGTTTAAAAGCGAAAACCAACTAATTTATTTAGTTGAAAAAGCTACTTTATTAGATGAAGTAGAAGTAATTAGCCCCAAAAACTCGTTAACTCTAAACGAAATTATTAAAAAAAGTTCAAAGAAATTTATTGAGAGCTATAAAACAACACCCTATTTAGCAAATGTTAATGCAAAACAAATTGTAATACAAAACAATGAATATTTAGGATTTTTAGAAATAGATGGCATTTTTTATAATTTTGTCCCCAAGGATAGAAATCCTTTTAGATACCCATTTATTATTCCAAAAAATTACAGGAAAAATTATGAAAATAATTCATTAACAGATTACTCATCCAAAAACAAGTTCCCTTTTAAAACAATTTCTCCAAAACTTTTTAATGATTCCTTTTTTGATTTTCAATTTGCAACACTAACTCATCCACTTTATAAAAAAAACAAGTACTCATACAATCGATTAGACGATATTGAAATTAATGGTAATGTATATTATCAAATTCAATTTTTTCAAAAAAAAGGCATCAATTTAAAGAGAGATTTACTCAATGTATATGGTGAAATGTTAATATCTAAAGAGGATTTTTCTATTGTTAAACACAAAGTAAGCTTTGATTTTGAGAATATCAACTCCAATGAAATAGAAATTTTGTATGCTAAAAAAGGGAATAAAATATTAGTTTCAAAAATTAGAATCAACACAAAAATAATTAATTCTAAATATAAAAATAAAGGTCTTTACATTCAAAATTACTTGGTTATTGATAATTCAAAAACTATTGATACCGAAAATATAACTAAGAAAATCAGATTTGATAGTTGTTATTATTTAGATGAAATAAAATATGATACTAATTATTGGAAACAAAAAGTTGAATATTCGTCAACAGAATTGATTGATAATTATTTAAAAACATTATCTGAGCAAGATTTTCAAGAGGGTGCCAAACAAAAAGTATTAGACAACAAATCAAAATATTATAAAAAATGGAACGAAGAATTCAGAATTCAGCAAATTAAATTGCATCAAGAAATATTAAAAAGCATAAAATTATGAGAAAACTAATTTTTACATGTTTTGGTTTTATACTATTTCCTTGTAGTAAGTCTAACGAAACAACCAAAGATGTTTTTGTCAAAACTGAAACAAAATCAAAAGGTGTATTAGATTGTAAACAAACTTCATTTTATGCAGGTAAAATAAAAACTGGCCAACCTATAGGACTCACCTTTAGATTTAGGAACATAGGGACAGCACCAGTTATTATTTTAGAAAAACTATGCCGTGTAATTGTACCCATTTAAAAACAAGCTCGGATACTATAAATCCAAATGAAACTACTGATTTAAAAATAAAAATTGACACCAAAGATAAAAAACCAGGAAAATGTGAAGTAACTATAACTGTAAAAACAAACGGTTCAAGAAAATTCTATTTACTAGAGGTTGCTTTTGATATAATTGAATAATATTTTAAAACTTAATTATTTTTTCTAAATGCAACTTGTCTTTGGGATTTTTTTTACAAGCTAATTTTGACCATATAACCTTCATAGGTGCGCACATTAAAGACGGTACCGTCCTCAAAAAGTAAGTATTGCCCTTTGATTCCAGTTAACTTTCCAGAAAATTGAGGTGTCTTATCTAAATTTAGACTGCTAACTTTTGAAGGGTAGTGCACCACTGGAAAATCCAGTAGAATAATTTTTTCTGTAGTAGAAAAATAGGGCTTTACTTCCTGCGGCAACCAATCGAATACTTTATTGCGCTCGGCTACTAAATCGGTATTGAGGTATTCATTTTTTAGCATTTTTTGCCAATTGGTTTTATCGGCAAAATGGTTTTTTAGGGCAACTTCGGTAATTCCAGCCAAATAACGATTGGGAACTTCCACAACCGGAATGGCTTGCACGGCGCCTTGATCAATCCAGCGCGTTGGAACTTGTGTTTTTCGGGTAACTCCTACTTTTACTTCACTTGACAACGCTAGATACACTATATGAGGTTGTAATTGCACACGCTTTTCATAGTCCAAATCGCGATCTGCAATATCTAAATGTGCGGTACTCAATTCGGGTTTCATGATCCAATCGCCCACAGCCGGACTACTCATAAAACAATCGTAGCAAAATCCTTGACGAAAAATTTTCTTGGCTTTGCCACAATTCAAACATTGATAACCTTGAAAATCGATAGTCAACTCTTTACCCAAAAGTTGATTGAGGTGTAAAAACCCCGAATCAAAAACCAAATAATACTGAATGGGCGTGCCGTATTCGGTTTGCATTTTGGTCAAGGTACCTTGATAGATCATTTGTGTTTAGATTTAGATTTTTGTTCGATTGTATAAAAAAAATGCTATTTTTGGTAAAGTTATTATTCCCTATTCATAATTCAAAATCAAACGCGCAAAATGCCACTACAAATTATCAATTCTTTTGCCACTTGGATTTTAAAAAAACGAATTCATCAAATGGAATTGTTTTTAAAGTATCCGCATGAAGTGCAAGAAGAATTATTGTTTAGTTTGATGAAATCGGCAGAAGCCACGCAAATTGGAAAAAAATACGATTTTACTTCGATTAAAAGTTATACCACATTTAGCGAACGCATCCCTATAGCAACTTATGAAGAATTAGAACCCTTAATTGAATTGACACGAAAAGGGGAACAAAATGTGTTTTGGCCTTCTCATATCAAGTGGTTTGCCAAATCGAGCGGTACTACAAACGCTAAAAGTAAGTTTATTCCGGTGAGTGCAGAAGCTCTAGAGAATTGCCATTACAAAGCCAGTAAAGATTTATTGTGTTTGTTTTTAAATAATAACGAAGATTCGCAATTGTTTACAGGAAAAAGTTTGCGCTTAGGCGGAAGCAAGCAATTGTATGAAGACAACAATACTTTTTTTGGCGATTTATCGGCAATTTTGATTGACAACATGCCCATTTGGGCCGAATTTAGCTCTACACCCAGCAGTAAAATTTCGTTAATGGGCGATTGGGAGACCAAACTTCCTGCCATTATTAACGAAACCATTAATGAAAATGTGACCAGTTTAGCCGGTGTACCCAGTTGGATGCTTGTTTTGTTGCAAAAAGCATTGGAAACGACCGGAAAATCCAATTTACTGGAAGTGTGGCCCAATGCCGAAGTCTATTTTCATGGAGGTGTCAGTTTTGAACCTTATAAAGAACAATACAAAAAATTATTTCCCAAAGACAGTTTTAAATACTACGAAATTTACAATGCCTCAGAAGGTTTTTTCGCGATTCAAGATCAAAATGGTAGCGACGAGTTATTGCTGATGCTCGATTATGGTATTTTTTACGAATTTATTCCCATGGATACATTTGGCACACTCAACCAACACGTAATCCGATTGAATCAAGTGGAATTGCATAAAAATTATGCGTTAGTCATCACGACCAATTCGGGCTTGTGGCGCTATCTCATTGGAGATACCATTCGTTTTACATCCTTAAATCCGTATCGCATTAAAGTCACCGGTAGAACCAAACACCACATTAATGTGTTTGGAGAAGAACTCATGGTAGAAAACACCGATACGGCTTTAGCCAAAACCTGTAAATTATTCAATTGTGAAATGATTGATTATACAGTGGCTCCGATATTTATGAAAGACAACAAAAAAGGCGCACACGAATGGATCATAGAGTTTAAAAATGCGCCTGAAGATATAGCAAAATTTACGCAAGCTTTAGACGAAAACATACAAGCACTCAACTCTGATTATGAAGCCAAACGCTATAATAATATGACGTTAAACCCGTTAGTACTTCATGTAGCCCGACCTCATTTGTTTTATGACTGGTTGAAACAGCAAGACAAATTAGGAGGCCAACACAAAGTGCCGCGTTTGTCTAACGAAAGAACTTATTTAGAAAGCTTATTGAAATTATAATGCTACAGCGAAAAATACTTCTCATTCTTTGCCTGATCGTAGTTTCGGCTTGCGGTCCCAAACGGTATGGTTGTGGACCAAGACGGTGTGAGGTGAAAGTGAAACCATTTCACTTTTTGAACACCGATAATAAAAAACGCCCACTAGTTTATGTAAACCAAGCAGGCGTTGTTTGTGTATAAATATAATTTACGAAACCGCTTTCAGTCGTTGTAATAAATTCTTATTCAAACTATTTTCGGCATAGTCTTTAGTTACTTGTAAGTGCTTTTCGTTTGAACTAGGCAATTCATACATGGCATCAGTTAAAATGGCTTCGCACAATGAACGTAATCCTCTAGCGCCTAATTTATATTCTAAGGCTTTTTCAACAATATAATCTAAGGCTTCCTCTTCAAACGCTAACGTTACCTCATCCATTTCAAACAACTTTTCATATTGTTTTACTAAAGCATTTTTAGGTTCGGTTAAGATGGCACGTAAAGTAGCTGCATCCAAAGGATCCATGTGAGTTAATACTGGTAAACGCCCAATAATTTCAGGAATTAACCCAAAATCTTTGACATCTTTTGGAATTAAATACTGCAACAAATTATCTTTATCAATATGGTCGGTTCCTAAAGACGAACTGTACCCTACGGCTTGTCGGTTCAATCGTTTGGAAATAATGCGTTCAATGCCGTCAAAAGCACCACCGGCGATGAATAAGATATTTTGGGTATTGACTTCCACAAATTTTTGGTCCGGGTGTTTTCTTCCTCCTTTTGGTGGTACATTCACTATCGTTCCTTCTAGTAATTTCAATAAGGCTTGTTGTACGCCTTCTCCCGAAACATCTCTAGTTATCGATGGGTTATCACTTTTACGGGCAATTTTATCAATCTCGTCGATAAAAACGATACCTCTTTCGGCTTTCGCCACATCATAATCGGCGGCTTGTAACAAACGAGTTAAAATACTTTCTACGTCTTCTCCTACATAACCTGCTTCGGTTAATACTGTAGCGTCAACAATAGCTAGCGGTACGTTCAACATTTTAGCAATGGTTTTTGCTACTAATGTTTTACCCGTTCCGGTTTGGCCTACCATTAAAATATTACTTTTTTCAATCTCTACATCATCGTCCAATTGCTTTTGCATTAAACGTTTGTAGTGGTTGTAAACGGCAACACTCATGACTTTTTTAGTTTGATCTTGTCCAATGACATAATCATCTAAAAACGCGCGAATTTCTTTTGGCTTCAACAGAATTAAATCGGCTGCCAAGTCGGCATTACCGGTTTGCTTTAGTTCTTCTACTACGATACCGTGGGCTTGCTCAATACACTTGTCGCAAATGTGTGCCGTGATTCCAGCAATTAATAAATTGGTTTCCGGCTTTTTTCTCCCACAGAACGAACACTCTAATACTTCTTTTGCCATTTTTTTTGGGTTAAAGGTGATGGGCAATGGGTGATGGGCAAACTTTTTACCTATCACCCATTACCTAAAACCTTTTTATTGTCTTGTTAACACTTCATCAATCATTCCGTACTCTTTGGCCTCAGCCGCTTTCATCCAATAATCTCTTTCGCTGTCTTTGTAAACTTTCTCGTAAGGTTGTTTGGAATGTTGTGAAATGATTTCGTATAATTCTTCTTTTAATTTCAACATTTCTTTCAAGTTAATTTCCATATCAGTAGCCACACCTTGTGCGCCACCCGATGGTTGGTGAATCATCACTCTTGAATGCGGTAAGGCCGAACGTTTTCCTTCTGCTCCAGCACATAATAAAACCGCTCCCATGGAAGCTGCCATTCCGGTACAAATGGTGGCTACATCGGGTTTTACAAATTGCATGGTATCATAAATTCCCAATCCCGCATAAACACTTCCACCTGGAGAATTGATATATATACTGATGTCTTTCGACGCATCTACGCTTTCTAAAAACAACAATTGCGCTTGAATAATATTGGCAACATAATCATCGACTCCGGTTCCCAAGAAAATAATTCGATCCATCATCAAACGAGAAAACACATCCATTGAGGCCACGTTCATTTGGCGCTCTTCAATAATATAAGGCGTCATGCTGCTTACAATTTTATCGTAATACAAACTGTTTACGCCGTGGTGCTTGGTAGCATATTTCTTAAATTGCTTTGCCATCTCGAGCGTAGCTCTTGGGTCTTTTCCGTAATTCATAATATTGAATGTATTTTTAATGAAAATTAATGGTATAAAAAAGCGCCAAAACTAGTTTGACGCTCAAAGATAATTATTTTTTACGAGAATTTATTCCCCGTACATCGCTTTAATGAATTGATCGTAATTTACTTCTTTTGCTTTGGCTTTTACTTTTTCTTTGTATAAACCTAACATTTTTTCGCTCATTACTTGCTCAGACAAACGCTTCACTTCGTCTTGATTTGACATAACGCGTGCAACAATACCATTGATCTCATCATCAGATGGATTTAATTGCCCAAACTGTGCCATTTGTTTTTTAATGATATCTGCTGTATGTGCCTTTAAATCTTCGAAGGTAATTTGTAAATTGTTTTCGGCCATTACTTTTCCTTCAATCAATTGGAAACGTAATCCTTTTTCTGCTTTAGCAAATTCCTCTTCTGCTTGTTCGTCAGTAAGTGGCGTTTCGGCAACGGTTTTGATCCATTTTTTTAAGAATGCAGCAGGTAATTCAAATTTTGTAGACTCAATTAAGAAATCGGTTACATCATTTAAGAATTTTTGATCGGCTTGTTGTGCAAATTGCACTTCCGCATCCTCTTTGATTTTAGCTTTCAAATCGGCAACAGAAGTAATTACTCCAGGCCCGAATAACTTATCAAATAATTCTTGGTTTAATTCGGCTTTCTCAACGGCATTAATTTCTTCAATAGTAAAGTCAACCTTAATATCCAATCCGTGCACTGCATCATGTCCTACTTTTAAATAATCCATTAATTTATGGTCATCATCAAACAAGCCTTTTGTTCCGATAGCAACGACATCCCCTACTTTTTTACCTACAAATGCTTTAGCTGCTTTTTTATCGGCAAAAATATCTAAGGCAAAATTAGCTGGAGCATTAATTCCTGCTGCTTCATTCGTAAAAGTACCTCTTACTTCATAATCGGCTTTTACTTCGGCTTGTGAAATTAATTTTCCGTATTGTTTTTGGATACGCTCAACTTGATCATTCAACATTTTATCATCGGCCACAACTTTGTATTTGATTACCGAATTTTTAGCCGTTAAATCCACAGAAAATTCTGGCGCTAAGCCTAATTCAAAATCAAAAGAAAACTGCTCTGCATCCCAATCAATACTTTCAGTTACCACTGGAATAGGATTTCCAAGAATGTCTAATTTTTCAGAAGTTAAATAATTATTCAGCGAAGTTTGTAATACTTTGTTTACTTCTTCTAATAAAACCGCTTTTCCGTATTGTTTTTTAATCAAACTCATAGGAACTGCTCCTTTTCTAAATCCAGAAATAGCAGCATTTTTTTTGTAATCTGCTAATACTTTTTCTACTTTATCGGAATAATCTTCTTTTGTAATTGCTACTGTAACAATTGCATTTAATGCATCAACTTGTGCTTTTGTAATGTTCATTATCTGTTTATTTAAGTACCATAAAATTGGGTTGCAAAATTATAGAATTTTTACAACCCAAACAAGTTTTTAATTTATTGAAATTCAATTCGCTATAAAATTATTTTTTCACTTACAAATATTTTATTCAATATTGATTGACTCACCGATAATAAAATACTAAACAATAAAGCAGTAATAAAGCCATCCAAATGGAATTCAGGTATGAAATAATCGCAGATTAAAACGATCATCGCATTGATGACCAGTAAGAACAATCCTAAAGTAAATAAGGTAACCGGAATGGTTAGAAACACTAAAACAGGTTTTAAAAATGTGTTTAATAGTCCCAATACAATGGCCACCCATAAAGCTGCCACTATTGAGGTCACATGCACTCCAGGCAAAAAATAGGAAAGTGCAAATACTACAATTGAACTAATGAATAATTTGATGATAAAATTCATACGAAAGATTTTAAAAAATGATTTTTACAAAAAAAGGCACCAAAAATGATGCCTTTTATTATTTTTTTAAGTGCTAACTTAGTTTGAACTTACGATATTAATTCCAGGGAAATAAGATGGATTGTGTAACGGTAAGTTGGCACGATAATGTTGATTAATCACTTTAATGATTTCATTAGTAATTACAGCATAACCACGTGCATTCGGGTGAACCCCGTCTAAAGAAAACAACACTAAACCTTCTGTAGCAGAACCACTGAAGTAATTAGCGGTATATATTTGTCCTGTTTCTATCTGTAATCCACTAACTAATCGGTTCATAATAGCATTCATGTCTGCCACTGCTAAATTTTTAGTTGCCGCAATTGAACGTATTGCTGCATTATAAGTAGCTGTTGCGTTAGCTACTTTAGTTTTTTCAGTAGTTGTTAACACCCATTTATTAGCCATTGGAAAAGTAACCCCATTAATATTAATTCCAGCAGGTGCAGCTGAATTAACGGAACCAATAACAGAAGAAGCTGGCAAAACCACTAAATCATTTGCGGTTGCTTGACGCGCTCTTCCAAATACCATTCCAAATGCAGTTGCTGTTGGTACTCCTAATGTTCCAGACAACGCAGCCGTAATTTGTGCCGATCTGTTTGCAGCATCTGCATCAAAAATTAAAATTGGATTTGCAGAGGTTGCAGATAATGGATTTACTCTATTTGGTTCACCCAAAGCTGTAAAAATTGCATCTAATGGCCCATATAATTGCGCATTTAATGTTGCAATATTTGTTGCACCACCTAAAGCAGTTGGCGACAATGGTGCAAACGGCACAGTAGTAAAATAAGGAATTGAAGTTACACTTGGAATGGTACAAACCACACCTTTAGCACCACCATTCGTCAAAGTATTGATCATGTTTCTGTATACATTTTCATATACTCCTGCATTGGTAATATCATTAGGGCCATAGGTTAATGGATTGATATTTCCGGTAGTATTGTGATCGTCTGCTGGAGTTGTACCGTCTGGTTTAGCACCACCATTAGTAGCGTACGATAAAACATCATTAGCTCCAATCCAGTTGGTAAAGAACGTTGGGTTTTTGGTCATTGCATCACCAATTACGGTAGCAGTTGGAGAAGTAGCATGTCTTACAAAATAAGGATTTGCTTGACCTAACGCTACACCGGCAAGATTACCATAACCTGGTGTTAAAAGATGAAATGATTTTGCTCCTGGTACTCCCATGTTATTGTATGCAGTAGCTTGTAAATTTGCTACATTAATAGTTGAAGTTCCAGCTATATTTTCTGGACGACTTTGAGAAGCATCAATTACTAATCTTGTATTACCGATTTGTAATCCGCCTAAAGCTAATCCACCAAAATTATTAACATCATCTGCAAAAGAAGGTTGCGTAAAAGCGCCACCTCCAACAAGGGCAAATTGCTGTGCTAATAAGTTTGGATAAGAATAGGTTTGACCTACTCTAGAGACTGTACCGTCCATGTATCCAGCCGTTAATGAGTTTCCAATGGCTACATACGAAGTAAAATCGGCATCACCAGAAGTGTAATCGGCGTCAACAGTATTTTCAAATTCTGGTTCACATGAAGCAAAACCAGCAGCTATAATAGCTAAATATATAAATTTATTTTTCATTGTATTTTAGTATTTAAAATTAGAAACCGTAAGTAATACCTATACCTGGAGAGAATACAACTGATTTGTATGTTCCACCAAATGGCAATGTATTCCCATTTTCTTGATAGTGATCGTATGAATTGTCCACTTCATCAAAGTGTAAGTATAAGAAGGAGAAATCAATTCCTAATTTATCATTTACTTTATAGGTTAAACCCCCTGTGAATCCCATAGAATCGTTTCTTGGTGTTTCAGGAGCAAAGTAACCGTCTTGTACTGGACTTTCGTCAAAATACCAACCCGCTCTGAATGTAAATTTATCATTTGCAATATATTGAGAACCTATACGATAAGTGCTTGCACTCTTATAATTTCTAGGGTTATTAGAAGTATTTCTAATTGTTCCATCTGGATTAAGGAAATCAACAGTAAGCGCCTCGTAAACACTCCACATTGCTCTGTTATAATCAAAAGCAAACAACCATTTTTCTGATGGTTTGTATGACATACCAACTGTTAATTCAGCAGGTAATGGTAAGTCGGCATTAAAAGTTGTATTTTGTAATGTTGGAGAAGTTGATGCAAATCCTGGAACATCATTAAAAGATGCATCACCTTTACGAGCTTCCATAATGATTTCAGAACGGTAATTCATACCAAATCTTACTTTTTTAGATGGATTAAACATAAAGCCAGCCGTATATCCCCAAGCAGTAATACCTTGTGCATCTAAAGTTACATCTGTGCCACTTCCATCAACAGATAATAAAGGATTGATGGCTACATTTCTATTGAAGTTAACAGATCCTGTAGCATAGATTGGTCCACCACCTACGCTAAAATGTTCTCCAACACGAATCGAAACTGATGGCTGTACAAAAATAGCTTGTAAATCAATGTTATTCACTAAATGTGCACCTTGCCAATCTTGATCCCATTCAACAGAACTTCCATATGGTGTATATACAGCTAATCCAGCTGTTAACCAATTGTTCACTTTATATGTAGCATACAAGCTGAATGGCGTTCCCATGTTTTCTGTTGTAGCTTCCCAATTGTATTGTGAATTTTGAAATTTTGTTTTAGCAAACAAGGCATTAGCTCCAAAAGATAAATTGAATTTTTTATCTAAATATGCCATCCCTGCTGGGTTAAAAAACGCAACTTCTGCGCTATTTACTACAGCAACACCTGTGTGTCCCATAGCTAATTGTTTTTGACCTTGAATACTAACTCGATATCCTCCTGCGAAGGCAGTTGAGCCAGCTAAAGCCAATAATGTTAAAGAAAGTAATTTTCTCATAATGTAAATTAGTGTTAGTTTTTTCTGAATTTATAAAAATCAATAGTTCAAAATTAAGACAAAATATGAATTTTACAATTATTTTAACTAAAAAATTGCGCAAATCCACTTTTTAAGGACAATTATTTCAAAAATTGCAGCACTTTAAAATAAAAATCTTTTGGATTTTCTGCATGCAGCCAATGTCCTGCATTATCTATAGTTACAAGAGTTGCGGCATAAAAATGATGCAAAATTAAATCCAAATCGCTATCTAAAATATAGTCAGAAGTAGCCCCTCTTAAAAAAAGTGTCGGTTTGTGAAACGTTCTCTCATAGGGTAAATCCGTGCCAATTACTTGAATTGTAGTTGTTAAAACAGGTAAATTGAAGCGGAAAGCCAATTGATCTGGCGTTTGCCAATAGACATTCTTCATTAAAAACTGTCGGGTTCCAAAATCTGGAATATAGTGCGCCAAAATTTCTTCGACTTCACTCCTACTTGTTTGCAAATCAAAATCAACCGCATTCAAACCCGCCAATATGAGTTGATGGTGGGGCGCATAATACTTAGGACCAATATCAGCAACAATTAGCTTTGAAACAATGTCGGGATACGTAGTTGCAAAAAGCATGGCAACTTTTCCGCCCATGGAGTGTCCTAACAAAACACAGTTGGTGATTTGGTGAAAATCGATATATTCTTTCACATCGTTTACCATTACATCATAATTAAAAACGTCCGAATGGAAACTTTTACCATGATTTCGCAAATCTAAAGAATGCACTTGAAAACCATCGTTTGTAAATTGTGTAGCAATTGATTTCCAATTATCCGACATCCCTAAAAAACCATGAATAATGAGTAAAGGCAATCCTTCTCCTTCTATTCTTGAATGTAATACCATCTATTTCAATTTTTGCAAATACATATTTACTACATTTTCAAGGCCTAAGAATAAAGATTCCGTTATTAAAGCATGACCAATTGATACTTCAAGTAATTGGGGAATATTATCTTTAAAAAATTTTATATTTTCCAAACTCAAATCATGCCCTGCATTTATTCCCAACTGCAATTCGTTCGCTTTTTCTGCAGCTAAAACAAAAGGGGTAATTCCGGCCAAATTTCCTTTTCCATATTCATGTGCATAACTTTCCGTATACAATTCTATTCGATCGGTTCCAGTGGCTTTTGCCCCTTCAATCATACGCACATCGGCATTCACAAAAATCGATGTTCGAATACCCTTACGCTGAAATTCATGAATTATTTCAGTTAAATACGATTGGTGCTTCACCGTATCCCAACCTGCATTAGAGGTCAATGCTCCAATGGCATCAGGCACAAGCGTTACTTGCGTGGGCATGCACTCGAGTACCAAATCAATAAAATTATGCTGAGGATTTCCTTCAATATTATACTCGGTATGCACTACCTTGACTAAATCACGAGCATCTTGATATCGTATGTGTCGTTCATCGGGTCTCGGATGTACTGTAATTCCTTGCGCTCCAAATTGCTGAATGGCGGTGGCGACCTTCAATACATCCGGAACATTTCCCCCTCTTGAATTGCGCAAAGTGGCAATTTTATTAATATTTACAGATAGCTTTGTCATGGTTCCAGTTTTAATTTAGCAAAAATACAAAGTATAAATTAGGTATCATATGGTATTTTTTGATTATTTTGCGGTTCATTTCCATTACTTAACATATGAATAGCTTGAATACTTACATAAATACCGAAATAAAACCTCTAAAACACAGTGCTCCAATACGTGACGCACAAGATCTTTTTGAAGAGGTGACGTATTCTCATTTTCCAGTAACCGAAGATGGTGTTTATATTGGTTGTGTAAGTAAGGAAAGTGTGGAATTTTTAAACGCTACGGCACTGCTCAAAGAAAATCGTTTTCAATTTGAACGTTTTTTTGTGCGCTCTACTATGATATGGCTTGACGTCTTGGAGGTTTTTGCTAAAAACGAAAGCAATTTACTCCCAGTTTTGGATGAAAAAAACAACTATATCGGATATTATGAACTCGAAGATGTCATCCATTTTTTACACGAAACCCCTTTCTTAAAAGAAGAAGGAGGTATTTTAATTGTAGCCAAAGAAGTCAACACATTTTCAATGAGTCAAGTGGCACAAATAGTAGAAAGTAATGAAGCTAAAGTTTTAGGATTATTTATTTCAAATATTACCCAAAATACAGTTGAAATTACGATTAAAATAAGCCAAAGTGGCCTGAATGACATCATACAAACCTTTAGAAGGTACGACTATGAAATTATTTCTGAACATCAAGAGGATTCGTATTTGAATGGCCTCAAAGAACGTTCAGATTATTTAGATAAATATCTTAATATTTAAGCCTATGAAAATAGCAGTTTTTGGTCAATATTATCAAAACAATACCGCCGAAATCGTTCGTAAAGTTGTCGATTTTTTAGAATCCAATAGTATTTTGATTTCTTTTGAACGGTCTTTTCTTAACACATTACATGAAAAAAACATAGTTCCCCAAAAGTATAGTAGTTTTTCAAATGCATCTGAATTGGATGCCGATTTTGAAGCGTTAATTAGTATTGGTGGCGACGGAACTATGCTGAAAGCCGCAACTTTTATTCGTGATAAAAACATTCCGATTATTGGGATCAACGCAGGTAGATTGGGGTTTTTAGCAACGGTACAATATGAAAATATTGAATCCTTGCTTCAAAAAGTATTGATCAAAGATTATATCATCTCTAAACGTAGTTTATTAAGTGTGCGAACGGTTCCCGAGTATGAAAATTTCAAAGAACTGGATTTTGCTCTTAATGAAGTTACGGTGGCGCGTAAGGATACTACTTCGATGATTACCGTCGAGACAATGTTAAACAATGAGTACCTAACGTCGTATTGGGCAGACGGATTAATCGTATCAACACCAACTGGCTCTACCGGCTATTCCTTAAGTTGTGGTGGCCCTGTCTTGACTCCAGAAGTTGCTAGTTTTGTAGTTACACCAATGGCTCCTCATAATTTAAATGCACGCCCCTTAGTCATCACGGATGATACCGAAATCACCTTGAAGGTTTCTGGCCGCGAAGAACAATTCTTAATATCCTTAGATTCCCGTATTGCAGCCGTTTCAAAAGACACAACAGTTTACATTAAAAAAGCACCTTTTACCCTATCGGTTATTGAATTTAAAGACGAAACCTTTTTAACTACTATTCGAAAAAAATTACTTTGGGGAGCCGATAAAAGAAATTAGAAGACAGGTATATCATTTTTTATTTTTTTGCGTTTTTATAACTCAAAAAGACAACAAAAAAAACCTATAAAATAGGGTTAAGTAGTCAATATTGTTATATTTGCAAACTATTTGAAAAAATGAAACAAATTTTTATTTACATAAGCTTGATTTTCTGCGCCTTAAGCACCTATGGACAAATCCACGAATTAGGTGTTTTTGCGGGGGGTATTAATTATATTGGAGATGTGGGACCAGCCACCTACATTGCTCCAAACAAACCCGCTATTGGCATACTTTACAAATGGAATCGAAGTCCGAGACACGCTTGGCGTTTTTCTTATTACCAGGGAGATTTACAAGCTAAAGATGTTGAAAGTGCTGTACCCAGCAGAAAAGCCAGAGGATACGCTTTTGAAAATAAAGTCAAGGAATTTTCCTTAGGCTTAGAATTCAATTTCATGGCGTTTGATTTACATGATACAAAAAAGAAGGTTACTCCTTATGTTTTCACAGGAATTAACTATTTCATATACGACGAAATTTTTATTGCAAATCGAAAAAGCTATTTAGATTATCAAAGCAGTGCATTTGCGTTACCCATGGTTTTGGGTATAAAAGCAAATATTTTTGAGAATTTTGTTGTGGGCGCAGAAGTTGGAGCTCGGTATACTTTTACTGATAATTTAGACGGCAGCAACCCAGAGAATGAAAATTTTAAAAACTGGCGCTTTGGGAATTTGAATAGTAATGACTGGTATGTATTTTCGGGCATAACACTAACGTATACCTTTGGCCAAAACCCATGTTTTTGTGCAGAATAATAGAATGAAAAAAGGACAAGAAATTAATACAGCAGCCCTGCCTCAACATCTGGCCATAATTATGGATGGCAATGGTCGTTGGGCAAAACAAAAAGGGTTACTTCGTGCTTTAGGCCATGAAAATGGCACTAAATCGGTGCGTGTAACTGTAGAAAGTTGTGCTAAGCTTGGAATTAAAAACCTCACACTTTATGCGTTTTCAACCGAAAACTGGAACCGCCCAAAATTAGAAGTTGAGACCTTGATGAAACTTTTAATTTCGTCTTTAAAAAAAGAAATCAAAACATTAGAGTCCAATAACATCAAATTAAACGCCATCGGTAATTTAACAAATTTACCCGCTAGCGTTCAAAAAGAATTGGACGAAGTAATTCAAAAAACAGCCGATAACACTAGAATGACACTCACATTGGCGTTAAGTTATGGCGCTAGAGAAGAACTAATACAAGCTGTTAAAAAAATAAGTTACAACGTTAAAAATAATATAATTTCTGAAGAGGCTATTGACGAATCCATTATTAATCAGCATCTTTACACGCACAATTTACCGGATGTAGATCTGGTAATACGAACCAGTGGCGAACATCGAATTAGTAATTTCCTATTATGGCAGATTGCTTATGCCGAGTTTTATTTTACTGATGTGCTTTGGCCCGATTTTTCAGAAGACCATTTATATGAAGCAATTATTAGTTATCAAAAGAGAGAACGCCGATTTGGAAAAACAAGCGAACAAATTATACCCGAAAAAAATGTTTAAAAAAGGAATACAATTACTTACCATATTTATTATATTAAATAGCAGCTCCCTTTTCGCTCAAGAAACAAAACTTGAGAGTGGAAAAGAATACATTTTAGCTAAAATTGATGTTGCAGGAAAAATCAGCTATAATGCACAAACTGTTACCACTTTCACCGGATTGGAAAAAGGTCAATCAATTATGGTTCCTGGTGAAGATATAAGTACCGCTATAAAAAAGCTATGGAAATTAGGCCTGTTTTCTGATGTAAACTTTTATGTCAATAAAATTGAAGGCGATAGTATCTATTTGGAATTAAATATTAATGAGCTTCCAAAACTTGGGGATGTAAAATTCCAAGGGGTTAAAAAAGGGAAAGCAGAAGAATTAATAAAAGAAACCGATCTTAAAAAAGGGAAGATTGTAAATGAAAATTTACTTACAACCACCAAAAATTATTTAGAAAATAAATATAAAAAAGATGGATACTACAACTCTAAAGTAGTTATAAACACCATTCAAGATTCTGCATTTGCTGATGTCAAAATGGTAGTTCTTATTGATAAAGGTGAAAAAGTAAAAGTAAAAAGTATTGATTTTACAGGGAATTCCAAAGTTACAGATGCTTCATTGAAAAAAACCTTTAAGAACACCAAACAGCAAAATCCAATTAGGATATTTAAAAAATCGAAATACATCAAAGAGAAGTATAAAGAAGATCTTGTCGCTGTAATCGATAAATACAAAGAAAACGGATTTCGAGATGCCCGTATCGTTTCTGATTCGGTAACATATAACAAGGCCAATAATACCATTGCTATTAAAATTAATCTCGAAGAAGGACAAAAATATTATTTTGGAGATATTCGTTATTTAGGGAATACCATTTATACAGATCGCCAATTGAATTTATTGTTAGGCATTAAAAAAGGAGATGTTTACAATGGAACCATTTTGCAAAAAAGAATTGCTGATCAAACAAAACCAGACGGAGAAGACATTACTAATTTATACCAAAATAATGGCTACTTGTTTTCAAACATAAACCCGGTTGAAGTTAGAACAGTAAATGATACTATCGATTTTGAAATTAGAATTACTGAAGGTCCGATTGCTTATTTTAATAAGATAACTGTTGTTGGAAATGACCGAACAAATGATCATGTAATTTACAGGGAATTAAGAACAAAACCAGGACAAAAATACAGCAAAGAAGACCTAATCCGCTCGATTCGAGAAATCGGACAATTAGGATTTTTTGATCCAGAAGCCATTAAACCCGATTTTAAAAATGTTGACCCACAATCAGGAACAGTAGATATTGAATACAATGTGGTAGAAAAAGGAGCCAGTCAAATTGAACTTCAAGGAGGTTATGGTGGTGGTGGCTTTATTGGAACATTAGGATTGTCCTTCAATAATTTTTCGGCACGGAACATGTTTAAAAAATCTGCTTACAAACCTTTACCTATGGGGGATGGGCAAAAAATGGCTTTACGATTACAAGGTAGTACATTTTTCCAGACGTACAGTCTATCATTTTCTGAACCGTGGTTTGGGGGTAAAAAACCTGTTAGTTTTTCGACATCTTTATCCCATAGTAAACAATATTTAATGAATTTTAGAAATAGAGATGTGAACCGTAATCAAAGTTTTAACATTACATCATTATCGGTTGGAATAGCAAAACGTTTAACGGTGCCTGACGATTACTTTGTTTTATCACAAGCCATTTCATTTCAATATTATGATTTAAACAATTATAACACAGGCTTGTTTACCTTTGGAAATGGTGCGTCAAGAAATTTAGCATACACCATTGGATTGTCTCGCAATAGTAAAGCTGTTAATCCAATTTATCCTACACAAGGTTCTGAATTTAGTATATCTGGTAAATTTACCTTACCTTATTCATCATTCAACGGTATCGACTATAAAAATTTAGGGAATTTAGCAGAATTTAAGAAACGAGCTACTGAAGATGGCTTCGCACCCGATGGTAGTAATTATCCTGCCGGTTCCTATCTAAATGCAGAAGGTTATCCGGTTGTAAATCCAGCAGATGCAGCAGCAGATCCAGCTAAGGTGGATCAAAAAAAATACAATTGGTTGGAATACTATAAAATTAAATTCAAAGCCGATTGGTATACACGAGTTTGGGATAAATTAGTACTGCGTTCATTAGGTGAATTTGGATTCATGGGAGCCTACAACAACGACAGGGGATTGGTTCCGTTTGAGCGATTTTTCCTTGGAGGTGATGGATTGGCAAATTTTGCATTAGACGGCAGAGAGGTTATACAATTGCGGGGATATCCTAACAATTCTTTGACATCAAATGATGGAGGAACTGTATACAATAAATTCTCATTGGAATTGCGCTACCCTATTACACTTAATCAATCGGCATCGATTTATGCTTTAAGTTTCTTGGAAGCTGGAGCAGCATATGATGCGTTTAGAGATTATAATCCATTTAAAATGCAACGCTCTGCCGGATTTGGAATTCGCGTATTTATGCCTGCATTTGGACTATTGGGTATTGATTTTGCCCATGGATTTGATGCAATACCAGGTGACACCGTTAAAAGTGGCTGGCAAACCCACTTTATTATTGGGCAACAATTTTAAAGATAGTTAATAGTTTTTTATTATTTTCGTGAAAATATTTTGATATTTGTTGCGTTAGTAAAGTAGTTCGTATTTAGCGTATTACTTTATTTACAAAAGACAACCTAGAATTTATGAAAAAAATAGTGTTATTCCTTGTGTTCATCTCAGCTATTGCTTCGGCGCAAACAGCCAAAGGAGTGAAAATTGCATATATTGACATGGAGTACATATTGGAAAAAGTCCCTGACTACGCAGAAGCTATAAATCAACTGGAACAAAAAGCGCAAAATTGGAAGAAAGAAATTGAAGCCAAAAGAACAGAACTGACTACTCTTAAAGAAAGTTTGAAAACTGAACGCATACTTTTGACCAAGGAATTAATAGAAGAGCGTGAAGAAGAGATTGCTTATTTCGAGAAAGAACTACTTGATTACCAAGAAAAAAAATTTGGTCCTAGAGGCGATCTAATCGTACAAAAATCGGTTTTAGTAAAGCCCATACAAGATCAAATATTTACTATTGTTCAAGATGTAGCCGAACAAAAAAAATATGATTTTGTTTTTGATAGAGCCTCCGATTTAACAATGCTATTTGCAGATAAAAAATATGATATTAGTGATCTTGTTGTAAAAAAACTAACAACTTCTCAAAAAAGAGAAGAGATGAGCAAAAAGCAACTAAAAGCATTGGAGGCGAAAGAGGCATTAGAAGCAGCAAAAGAAGCGCAAGATGAAAATCCTGCAATTGCAGAACGACAAAGAATCTTAGACGAGAAAAAAGCAGCCCGTGAAAAATTATTGGAAGAACGCCAAAAAGCTATTGAAGACAAAAAATTACAAGCCGCTGAAAAGAGAAAAAAATTATTAGAAGAAAGAGATGCTAAGAAAAATGGCACAGTAATTGAAAAAGAAGTTCCAACCGGAGAAGCTGCAACTGAAAAAGTAGATGCTGTAGCGTCTGATAAAATAATTCCAACGGAAAAGAAATTAACCCCGGAAGAAATCAAACAAAAAGCGATAGACCAACGCAATAAAAAAATAGAAGAGCGCAAGAAAGCGTTGGATGAAAAAAAGAAAAAAATGGCAGAAGAAAGAGCTGCCGCAATGAAAGCAAAAGAACAAAAAACAGAGAAAAAAGAGTAAATAACCTAAATTAAATTAAAACAATGAAACAATTAAAATCGTTAGCAATCGTAGTTATACTTTTTATTGGAACACAAGTATCAGCGCAAACAAAAGTAGCTCATATTGATGTTCAAGCTTTAATGACTTCTATGACAGAAATGAAAACGGCTCAAGACCAGTTAAAGAAAATTCAAGAAACTTATGACAAAGAATATAAAGGAATGGTAAGTGAATACCAAACTAAAGGACAAAAATATGAGCAAGAAGCTGCGACTGCTGGAGATGTTTTAAATGAAACGCGTCAAAAAGAAATGCAAGATATGGGGTCACGCATTCAGCTATATCAACAAACTGCTCAAAAAGAATTGGGACAAAAAGAAATAGATTTATTAAAACCAATCATGGAAAAAGCACAAGCTGCCATTAAAAAAGTAGCCAAAGCAAAACAAATCACCTACGTATTAGACGCTACAAATGGAAGCGGCGTATTGGTTGCTGATGGTGAGGATTTATTAGCAGCAGTTAAAAAAGAGTTAGGATACTAATTCGTCTTAATATTTTAAAAAATAACGGCTCATACCTAATTGGATTGAGCCGTTTTTTTTTATTTTTGTTACTATGAATAGTATAGATCCAATAGGTTTATTTGATTCGGGTATTGGCGGCACTTCGATATGGAAAGAAGTACATGCATTGTTACCCAACGAAAATACAATTTATCTTGCCGATAGTAAGAATGCACCCTATGGCTTAAAATCAAAAGAAGAAATCATCTTCTTAAGCGAAAAAAATACGGAGATACTACTCGAACAAAATTGCAAGTTGATTGTAGTAGCATGCAATACCGCAACTACAAATGCCATAAAAGAATTGAGAGTTAAGTACAAAGTCCCCTTTATTGGGATTGAACCCGCGATTAAACCTGCAGCCTTACAATCGAAAACACAAACCATTGGAATATTAGCCACAAAGGGAACCCTAAACAGCGCTTTATTTCATGAAAACGTGGCAAAACACCCTGATGTGAAAATTGTGGAACAAATAGGCCACGGACTCGTGCAATTAATTGAAAATGATGCTATAGCGTCGGAAGAGATGAATGAATTACTAAAATCGTATTTACTCCCAATGGTAGAAAAAAATATCGATTACTTAGTATTGGGCTGTAGTCATTACCCCTATTTGATTCCGCAGATCAAAAAAATTATTCCATCCAAGATAAAAATCATTGATTCTGGAGAAGCCGTTGCCAAGCAAACTAAGAAAATACTCGAAGAACGCGACTTGCTAAATGTGTCGAACAGTGCTCCAACTTCACTATTTTACACCAACAGCACAACGGATGTATTGAAAAAGATATTAGATCCAATTGATACAATATCCTATAAAAATTTCTAATATTATTCTGGGTCTTTAAACCAACCCGAATACATAACGTAGTTATTTGAAATCCGTTCTATTTCGCCAGCAAAATCGCTTTGATCAATATCTTTTACTTTTTTCGCTGGCACACCCGCATATATACAACCCGATTCAACGACTGTATTTTGGGTAATCACGGATCCCGCCGCAACAATTGAATTGCTTTCAATGATACAATTATCCATAATAATGGCACCCATACCTATTAGTACATTATCCTTTACAGTACAGCCATGAACTATTGCATTATGACCGATCGAAACATTATTGCCAATGATAGTAGGATGTTTTTGATAGGTACAATGAATTACTGCTCCATCTTGTATGTTTACTTTATCACCGATACGTATTGAATTTACATCACCACGAATAACGGCATTGAACCAAACACTACAATTGGATCCTAATACAACATCTCCTACAATAGTTGCATTTTCTGCTACATAACAATCACTCGGAATTTGAGGATACTTTCCGTTTATTTCTTTTATTAGCATTTCATTATATTTAAAAAAAATGTCCCGATAAATCGGGACAGATATACTATTATATAAAATTAATTTACTGCAGGACAGTTACAATCCCATTCTTTATCCTTACAGAAAATATTAATTCCAAGTGTAAGTTGATGAAAACCAGCATTGTCAAATTTAACATCCCCCATAATATGAGAATACGTGTATGAAAACATGAATTTATCGTAGTTCAGTCCTATAATAGGTGTTATCCATTGCAATTTTTGCTCTTCGATACTGTTAGTATTGCTTACATATTGAGCACCATCAAAACTTCTTCTGTAGGATAAGCCACCCCAGAGTTTTCCAAAATCAAGCTCTTTGTATACTTTCAAGTTTAAATCAATTGCTTTTTCCTTAGTTTCTGAAGTATATTGTAACATTAAAGAGGGTTCAAACAATAAATCGCTATCATCACCAAAAACAGCACCTGCACTCCACAAATACTTGCTTAAATTATCCGATTCAAATCCTTCCGAATACAACTCTCTTCGTTGATTTGCTAAAAAATTCTTGATCGTAAAATGCGTAAAGAAATCCATGTAATGATAAGAAACTCCTAAATCTACATTAAAATAAGCGTCTTTTTGAATTACACCGGGCACAATAACCGGATCAAAACCCGTAAAGTCTGTTCCATCCAATGTGCTCTGAATAAACGCTGCACTCACCCCAAATGACAATTGGTTTAAATCGATTGTACTTCTAGAAAATCGCAAATGGTGTGCATACGTTAACTTACCCCCACGTTGTGAATGGTATCCATTTTTATCATTGAATAATATCATTCCGATACCTGAAGTACCCTCTTCATCTAAAGAAGTATTGAAACTCATGGTTTGCAATGCGGGAGCATCTTCTTGACCAAACCATTGCTGACGACCAGTAAGTCTTATTTTACCACAATTCGCAGCACCAGCCATTGAAGGATGTATAAGATAATAGTTGTCTGATAAATAATCAGAATATACTGCAACCCCTTCTTGCGAATAGGTAAATTGCACAACTAAAAATGCTACAACAAAAAAACTTTTTTTAAAATTCATCCTTGGTACCTAATTATATGATAATGAGACTTGATTTTTATTTTTATTCGCTACTCAAAAACAATTGAAATTCGATCCCTTTCATTCTTTTTAAGCGTAATGGTCAAAGATATAAATTTTGTGTTTTAATTGTATCTTTATTTTAAAATATTCTTGTAATTGAAGGAAAAAATTATACTTCTAAATTTTTTTTTAGAATATTTGGTATTTAACAATGAAAATCAAATAGTTACAAAAGAATAATGAACCATATAGGAAAAATTAATTTTCATTTATTTGAGTAAATGGTAAAAAAATACACCCTAATTTATATATTTTACAGGCTTCCCTTTTAAGCAATAGTTAATTTTATTGTAAAAAAATAAATAATTTCGAATGCCATATAATTGTTACTATCTTTGCCAAAAACAAGTACAAAATGCAAATATTAGCGATAAAACCAACCAACAACCCTTCCATCTTAAAATTTGAATTTGACGAGTTCATTGTTCGAACCGACAATTTTGAATTCAAAAATATTGATGAAACGCAAGCATCACCCTTAGCAAAACAATTGTTTTTTTTACCCTTTGTAAAAACAGTTTATATTTCGGGTAATTTTATAGCTATCGAAAAATTTTCGATTGTAGAATGGGAAGATGTTCAAAATGAAGTTGCAGACCAAATTAGTGATTTCATCAACAAAGGTGGTAAAATTGTGCTAGTTGACGAATCAAAAAATAAAAAAATACCAGTTACAGTATATGCAGAGACCACGCCAAATCCGGCAGTATTAAAATTTGCTTGTAATAAATTACTGACCAAAACACCGGTAGAATTTAAAAATATTGACGAAACTGCAGCCTCTCCTTTAGCAAAAGAACTTTTTACATTTCCGTTTGTGAAGGAAGTTTTTATCGATGAAAACTATGTTTCAATTACCAAATTTGCCGTTACTGAATGGGATGAAATAACCCTTGAATTGAGAACATTCATTAAAGGTTTTATTGAAAATGGGGGGATTATAATTGATGAAACAGCAATTGTAAAAACTGACAATCATCAAAAACAACAAGAAAGTTATTTTGAAAATTTGGATGTTACTTCCCAACAAATTATCAATATTATTGAAGAATATGTAAAACCGGCCGTACAAAGTGATGGCGGAAACATTGTTTTTGATTCCTTTGATCCTAGTGAAAAAAGAGTAAAAGTAATATTACAAGGTGCTTGTAGCGGTTGCCCTTCTTCTACATTTACATTGAAAAACGGCATTGAAAACATGTTAAAGGATATGCTCAAAGACCCAAATATCAAAGTTGAGGCCATTAATGGTTAATTACTATTTAAAAATATTTAACTTTAAGCGTTCGAATGGAGCGCTTTTTTTATGAATGAATTACACCTAGAAACCAGTCCGTATTTAATACAGCATGCCAGCAATCCTATTTTTTGGAAAGCGTGGTATGAAGAAACATTAGCTACGGCTAAAAAAGAGAATAAACTTATTTTGATCAGTATTGGCTATGCCGCCTGCCATTGGTGCCATGTAATGGAACACGAATGTTTTGAAGATCAGGAAGTAGCCGATTTGATGAATGCCCATTTTGTAGCTATTAAAGTAGATAAAGAAGAACGCCCAGATGTGGATGCGATTTATATGAAAGCCTTGCAAATGATGACCGGACAAGGAGGTTGGCCGTTAAACGTCGTTTGTTTACCCGATGGCCGTCCTATTTGGGGAGCCACTTATGTAAATAAAACCAACTGGATGGAAACCTTACTTCAACTGGCCCAATTATTTCAGAACAATCCAGGGAGAATAATGGAATATGCAGAAAAAATGAAAGAAGGATTAAACGCCCTTGGAATGGTATCACACAATACCCTTTCGGACGAATTCCCGTTTGAAAACATTCACCTCCATATAGAAAAATGGAAAAAAAGTTTTGATTTAGAATTTGGAGGGTATACCCGAGCACCCAAATTCATGATGCCAACTAATTTAGATGCTCTTCAATATTATGGGTACTTATACCAAGATGACGCGATAATTAACCACGTTGATTTAACGTTGACCAAAATGGCATATGGCGGATTGTTTGATACCGTAGGGGGTGGATTTTCAAGATATTCTGTAGATCTAAAATGGCACGTACCGCATTTTGAAAAAATGTTGTATGATAATGCTCAGTTAATTTCGGTATATGCTGATGCCTACAAAAGAACCCATAACCCAATATTTAAATCAATTATTGAAAAAACCATCTCGTTTGTTGACGAAGAACTAACAGATTCTAATGGTGGATTTTATGCCTCATTAGATGCCGATAGTATAGATGCCAATCAACATTTAACAGAAGGTGCTTTTTATGTTTGGAAAAAGAAAGAATTGGAAATCATTCTAAAGGATGATTTTTTACTTTTTTCAGAGGTATTCAACATTAATTCCTTTGGCTATTGGGAAGACGATAATTATGTATTGATCCAAAATGAAAGTCTCGCAGTCATTGCCAAAAGAAATAACCTTTCGGTTGAAAAAATGGCTTCCAAAAAATCGGCTTGGGAGCAGCAATTATACCAAATTAGAGAAGCTCGTTCAAAACCAAGATTGGACGACAAATGCCTCACTTCTTGGAATGCCTTAATGCTCAAAGCCTACTCTAATGCCTATGCAGCTCTTGGAGCGCCCTCTTATTTGGAAGCTGCTGAAAAGAATGCGCAATTTTTAACGCAAAAATTAGGCGCAGCTGAAGGTCGTTTGTGGCATTCTTACAAAAATAACACGGCCAAGATTGAAGGTTTTCTGGAAGATTATGCTTTCACAATTGAAGCGTTCATTAGCTTATATCAAGTGACATTACACGACGAATACTTACAAATTGCCAAACAACTCACCGATTATTGCTTCGAACAATTTTACGATGAACAGCAACAGTTTTTTGCTTTTACTCCCCGAAATGCAGCTCCTTTGATAGCACCACATTTTGAAGTAGAAGACAATGTAATACCTGCTGCTAATTCTGTAATGGCTAGCAATTTACATGTATTAGGCCTCTTATTTCACAACCCCTATTATGAAAAAATTGTTCGCCAAATGTTGCACCACATAACGGTAAAAATAGATTATGTTTCAGCTTATTCTAATTGGATAAAATTATGGATTACCGTAAACAGGGGAAAAGAACTTGCAATATGTGGAGAAAATGCCGTGATTGAAGTATCTAAAATAAATCGAGATTACCATCCAAATATTATTGTTGCTGGGAGTACAAAAGACAGTTCAATACCCTTTTTAAACCATCGATTTGTCCCATCCAAAACCTTGTTTTACCTTTGTGAAAATAAGAGCTGTTTAACCCCAGAAACCACTTATGAAGCAATTCAAACAAAATTAATACCATGAAAAAAATTGAAATTCAGAACTATTATGACAACCTAAAAACGGTAATACTAGAATATTCTCCAAAATTTGTAGTAGCTATTGTTTTATTGCTAGTAGGATTATGGGCTACGAGTATGATAACAAAAGCAGCCAAAAAAATAATGCTCAAAAGAAAGGTAGAGCTCACGTTATCAAATTTTATTGGAAATTTAGTTTTTTGGACTTTACGTGTTGTATTGATCGTTACAGTAATTTCAAAACTAGGTATAGAAACTTCTTCATTTGTAGCCATTCTGGGCGCCGCAGGTTTAGCTATAGGTTTGTCATTACAAGGATCGTTATCAAATTTTGCTGGAGGAATATTAATTGTATTGTTTAAACCGTTTAAATTAGGTGATACAATTGAAACACAAGGTGAAACAGGTAAAGTATCAGAAATATTGCTTTTTTCAACCAAATTAATTACGGCAACAAACCAAGTGATTTATATTCCAAATGCTATATTATCAAATGGTAAAATAAAGAATTATTCGCAGTTGGCTGTGAGAAGAGCCGATATTGTATTAAAAACTAGCTACCAATCTGATTTCAATGAAATTAAAAATAGTCTGATACAGTTTACTTCCAATCACAATTGTATTCTCCAAGAACCAAAACCGGAAGTATTGATCAATGAATTATCGGAAACTACAGTTGTATTTACCGTCAAAGTATGGACAAAAAATAAAGATTTTTCACAAGTAAATTCGGACATTTTAGAATTTAGTAAATCGGTTGTGAAATTGTAATTTATTTCACTAAAAGAAAATCTTTCAAATAAAAGGGTTCAAAATAAGCCACGTCGACAAATTCGGAATTTTGAAATTTTTCAAAAGATAAACTGCTCATTTCATTTGCCGAAGGGTATACGACGGTGTCGTGAAAAACAAATTTTGGATCGGTTAATGTATCTTTAAATTTTCCTGCTCCGTCTCCCACTAAATGAATCGTCTCATTAATTTCTTGGTAGGAGTTTTCGTCAATTATTTCGGCTTGAGTAGCTCTAATTTGATTATAATTAGGATCATAAATCGACGAAAATACTTCTCTTCTTCGAGCATCAATCATAGGAAGAATACTACCACTTTCAATAGTTATTTGTTGGGCCAATAATTGCAGCGTATCGATGGCAATTAATGGTATATTCAAAGCATAACACAATCCTTTTGCGGAAGAAACCCCAATTCGAAGTCCGGTATACGAACCTGGCCCTTGACTTATAGCTACCGCTTCCAAATGGGCATATTGTATGTTATTTTCTTCCAAGAGTTCGGTAATAAAAACATGTAATTTTTCAGCATGAGAAAAATGCGCTGTAGCTAATTCTTTGCAAGCTATAGTTATTCCATCATTTGCTAATGATACAGAACAATTTTTTGTAGCGGTTTCAATGTTTAATATAATTGCCATGAATGTGTTTTGATGCGCAAAGTTAATGAGTAATCTAGATTAAAAAAAATAAGACGCTATTTCTAGCGCCTCATCTAAACTCAAAAAGTTTAAATACTTTATTTTTTATCTTCTGTTTTGGCTTTTTTATCTTTCTCGGATTCGATTTTTACTTTGTCATTGGATGCCAAATCTTTTGAAACCGTTATATACGGACCAATAATAATTTCTTCTCCCGGCTTTAATCCAGAAACAATTTCAATATTTGAATCGTCTTGAATTCCTGTTTTAACCACTCGAAGTTTGGCTTTATCCCCTACTTTTACAAAAACACATTCAAATTTTTTGTCCGATTTTGGAGCCGTACCTTTTTTCTCTTGTTCCTCCTTTTCCAATTCGGCAACAACATCTTTTTTCACCGAAGTGGTATCGTCTTTGATTACAACAGCACTAATAGGAACGGCAACAATGTTTTCCATACGCTTGGTAATGATATCAACAGTAGCTGTCATTCCAGGTCTAAAAGGGGAATAATTTTCAGGCTTTCCATCCAATAAATCTTGGTACGACTCTTTTAGTATTCTAACTTTTACTTTAAAATTAGTCACTTGATCAGCCGTTAATGCAGT
Organism: Flavobacterium sp.; assembly: GCF_044376915.1. GTDB lineage: Bacteria > Bacteroidota > Bacteroidia > Flavobacteriales > Flavobacteriaceae > Flavobacterium. Next base: position 6,171 of record NZ_JBILKB010000013.1, on the reverse strand, counting down.
ACTTGCTGAATTTGAAATACTGGTTACAATACCTTTAAATTCTCTTTTTAAATAGGCGTCTACTTCGATATTTGCTGAATCTCCAATGTTTATTTTCACAATGTCATTTTCATTTACATCTACTTCAACTTCCATATTGTTCAAGTTAGCAATTCTAAGAATTTCAGTACCTGCCATTTGTTGTGTACCGAGAACACGCTCACCCAATTCGATATTTAATAAGGAAATTGTTCCGTCTGCTGGAGCATAAATTGTGGTTCTTCCTAAGTTGTCTTTTGCTTCTGTGACAGTAGCAGAAGCACTTTGCACTTGGTAATAGGCTGATTGTTTATTGGCTACCGAAACTTCATAAGTCGAAACAATTCGATCCCATTCTGATTTTGAAATAATGCCTTTTTCAAATAATTTCTTGTTACGATCATAATTGGCTTTAGCCTCTTTAACTTGGGCATCGGCCTGACTCAAACCAGCTTTTGTTGTTGACATAGATGCCACTGAACGATTGACACCTGATTCATATAAATCGGGGTTGATACGAACCAATAAATCACCTTTTTTAACTTGCTGTCCTTCTTTAACGGGTAAAGCAATAACTTCTCCAGATACTTCAGAAGAAATTTTTACTTCAATTTCAGGTTGAATTTTACCGGTTGCTGAAACGGTTTCTACGATAGTAGTTTGAGAAACCTTTGCTAATTCAACAATTTTTGAATCGTCGGTGTTACCAATCACGCCCCCTTTTTTAAGACCGATTAACAACAAAATAATTCCAACAGCACTTCCCGCTAAAATGTATATGCTTTTTTTTGACATGACTATTAATTTATTTTTTTGAATTATTGTTTTTTATATAATGAAATACCGAAATAAAATTCTAAAATTTTAGTTCTAAAGATATAATCATATTTTGTTCGAATTACTTCAGATTGTGCATTTTCTAAAGCAAGAGTTGCTTGTGAAAAATCGAAAGCATTTTGCAATCCTACATTATATCTTTCCTTAGAAAAATTGTAGGCTTGCATTCTTGATTCTAGCGATTTTTGAGCTGCTTCAAATGCTTTTCGAGCATTTATAACATCGTTGTAGGCTTGGTAAACATTTCGCTCCAAGTCTAACTCTGCTTGCTTTAATTGATAAGTTGCGCGTTCTTCATTAATTTTAGCGCGTTGCACTCTTCCGCGTGTTGCAAATCCATTTAAAATGGGTATATTAAGTTGTAATCCAACACCAGTCCCATCAAACAATGACAATTGGTCAATAAAATTGAATATTGGGCTTTCAGACCAGCGGGTATTATAACCAACAAAACCATTTAGTGTAGGCAAATAAGAAGATCGAGAAATGGCTACATCTTTTTTGGCCAAATCTACGTTAGAAAGTGCAATTTTAACCTCTTTTACAGATTCTCTAGCTTTTGCTAAAATGGCCTCTTGTGTTTCATTCGTAACATTAGACAGTGGCAAATCGATCACTTCATCAGAAATATCAAAGGCGGCATAATTCTCCAACAATAAGGTCTGACATAAACCTAATTTAGAAATAAATAAAGTATTCTCTGTATTGATAATTTGTTGCTGTTGCGAAGCATCTGTTGCTTGTAACTCATAAATATCACCCGCAGGAACAACGCCGGCTTCGATTAAATCTTTCGTGCGTTTGATATTATCTTTGGTAATTAGATTTTGGTTAACTTGTACTTTTAATTGCTCTTTATTGAACAAAATTTGCAAATAAGAATTTGCAACTGAAAGCGCAATATCATCTTTCATTTTGTCCAAACGATAACCGTTTGCAATACTGCTTAATTTTGCACGTTGTGCCACTTTCCAATTGGCTAAACCATTAAAAAGTACAACATTTGAACTGGCCCCCGCAGAAAATGATTTAAAGGTTTGGTTTTGAAATTGATTCGTTACAGGATTAATACTTGCACCCGTATTCACACTATAATTTGCATTGGCGTTAAATGTTGGTAAAAAACCGCCAAGTGCTTCCAGTTTTTCAATGGAAGAAATATTTACATCCAACGCTGATTGCTTGATGGAAATATTGTTCTTTATAGCATAATCTACACATTCTTCCAAAGTCCATTTTTTTCCTTGGGCTGCCATTTGAAGTCCTATAAATAGAAACACCAGCACTACTTTTTTCGTTATCATTTTGTGCACTTTAATTCTCATACCCTATAAGACCAAGATTTTATAATTTTGTTACACATATCATATAATATTTTACTTTTACAAGGAAAAAAAGTACATACTATGAAGTCCGCCTTTTTTACTGTAAGTCTATTTTATACCTTTTTCATACTCGTTTCATGTGGAACGACAAATAAGATTGAAGCACTGCGACCAAGTCCGTCAAATGATGCCCCCATTGTATTTAAAAACAAGACCTCATTTGTAACGATGCCGATTACTATTTCTCTTTCGGAAATTGAACACCAGTTAAATAAAAAATTATCAGGATTGATCTATAATGACTCCTTAATAAATGACGACAAAACCGAAATGAAAATTTGGAAAACAGCACCAATATTACTGAGTGAAAAAGACGGCAATATTGTATCTGTAATTCCATTAAAAATATGGGCAAAATTTAAATACGGAACCGATTTTTTGGGACTATATGATACTCGGGAAATTTCTTTAAATGGCACTATTACATTGAATAGTACACCACAATTGACCAATTGGAAATTGACCACAAAATCAAAAATTGAAGATTTTGCCTGGAGTGATAGTCCAACTATACTTGTGGCCGGGAAAAAGATACCAATTACGTATATCATCAATCCAACAATGCGTATTTTCAAAGAAAAAATTGCCAAAAAAATTGATAATGCGATTGATAGAACTTGTGATTTTAAACCCCATGTATTAAATGTAATTGAAAAATTAAGTGTTCCCTTTATGACGAGCGAACGCTATGAAAGCTGGTTTAAAATGGTTCCAATTGAATTATATGTGACCGAAGCCAAACTCTCGAAATCTAAAATTACGATGGAGATGGGCCTAAAATGCAATATGCAAACTATGGTGGGCCAACAACCAAAAAATGGTTTTGACGCTTCAAAAATTACATTAAAACCGGTTAGTTCTATTCCAGAAAAAACAACAGCTTCTGTAGTAGCTGTATCTACCTACGAAAGCGCAAGTAGTATCGTGACTAAAAATTTTCAAGGTCAAGAATTTGGCTCGGGATCTCGAAAAATAACGGTACAAAAGGTCGCATTATGGCACAAAGACGGAAAAATTGTGATTGCCTTAGATGTATTGGGAAGTATCAATGGAACGCTCTACTTAGTTGGCATCCCTAATTATAACGCCATAAGCAAAGAGATCTATTTTGACCAATTGGAGTATGTTATCAATACAAAAAGCATCTTAATAAAATCGGCCAACTGGTTAATGCAAGAGACTATATTGTCAAAAATTCAGGAAAATTGCAGGTATTCCATCATACCAAATTTAGAAGAAGGAAAACAAAGTTTGAAACCATATTTGACAAATTATTCCCCGATGAAAGGGGTCTTTGTAAATGGCGTTCTTAACGATTTTGAATTTGAAAAAGTAGAATTGACGGACAAAGCGATCATTGCATTTATTACCACTTCTGGAAAATTAAAAATCAAAGTTGATGGAATGGAGTAAAACAAAGTTTAGAAGTTAGATACTGTAATCCCCTTAAAACTATTTTTTATTTGCATAGCGCATTTTATAAATTGCATACCCTAAAATTCCAACCAAAACATAAGGAATAGCCATCAGATATACAATACCATCGTTTACAGCCTCAGCCTTTACGCCATTGTCTTCACTTTCCAACGCAGCACGGCACATGGCACATTGGGCTTTTGAGGCAATAGGCAATAGGCAAAAAATAACTAGGTGTAAAACTTTACTCTTTTCCCTTTTCTCTTTTCCCTTTTTAACTTTAACTAGCATAATACGGCGATATCATCAAATAAACTATCACACCCGTAACTGCAACGTACAACCAAATTGGGAAGGTAATTTTAGCTATTTTTTTGTGCTTATCAAATTGTTGAGACCACGCTTTTACGTAAGTAGTTAAAACCAATGGAATAATGATAACCGATAATGCAATATGTGAAATTAAAATAAAATAATAGACATATTTAATGAGGCCTTCTCCACCAAATTTTGTAGAATCTGATGTCATGTGATAGGCAACATACATTCCTAAAAACGCCACCGAACAAGCGATAGCTGTTTTCATTAAATTTTCATGCAGCTTTCGATTTCCGTTTTTAATGGCAATTACAGCGGCAACTAAAAGCAAAGCAGTTACTCCATTAATAGTGGCATAAATTGGTGGTAAAAACGATAAAGGTGCCACATCAAAACCCATTTTTCTTAGGTTTATACCAAAAAGTAAAACCACAACTACTGGAATTGCGATTGACAATGCTATAATTAATTTATTGTATTTTGTTTCTTTATTATTTTCCATTTTTTTAATTTTTTAAACATATAAGTAATGTACGTTTTGAAAACTATTCTTCTAATAATTTTTTAATATCTTCTTTTATGGCTTCTACACCCGATGTTTCTAATCCATCGTAATACAAAATGGGATTGCCTTGTGCATCTTTTCTGCATCTTATTTTTCCTTCTTTATCTACTAAAGCAAATAACCCTGAATGTTCAAAGCCACCGGCTGCTTTATTGTTTTCGCCAGCATATAAATTAAACCCTTTGTTGGCTAAGCTATAAATATAACTTTTATCTCCCGTTAAAAAATGCCAGTTGTAATGTTTTACACCTAATAAGGCGGCATGTTCTTTTAATACTAATGCAGTATCATGTTCTGGATCAATCGTAATCGAAACCAATCCAAAATTAGGATTGCCATAAAATGCTTCTTGCAATTGCAACATGCTTTGATTCATCTTTGGGCAAATAGTGGGACAAGTGGAAAAGAAGAACTCCACCACATACACTTTACCCAAATAATCAGTATTCGAAATTTTCTTTTTGTTTTGATCTGTCAATTCGAATGCAGGAACAGGGCCAATTTCAACCAAGTCCGATTTTTGGAATTTTGCAATAATTTTAGGGACTGCCCAAATTCCGAAAATGAGTATGATGAATGAAATTCCAATGTATGATTTAATCTTCATGCCTTTTATTTGTTTCTTTCAATGTTTTGTTTGATGTTATCTCTAAAAGCATCTTTTCGTTCATTTTTATTCTTTTTGAGGGCTAGGCGGTATTCGCGTAATATAATTTTAACATCATCGGTCATTTCATTGTGCAAATCGGCAGCAGAAATAGTATTATAACTTTCTTTATACTCTTCAAGGCCTTTCTTGTTTTTGCCCTTTCTACCGCGATGATTCAGTTCTTTATCGACAATAATCACGGCTGGAGTTCCAAAATTTGCATCTAATTTTCCTGCCAAATGATAACTATCATAAAATGATTGGATTTCTTGAGGGGTTGCAAAGACAAATTTCCATCCGGTCATTTCTCCTGTGATTGGAGCCAGTTCATCAATAATTTGTTGGGCTTTCGCTTCATTACCCATTGGCGTAACCATGACCATTTGAAAATCTTGAAAACCTTTGTATTTGTTGTATATCTTTTGATTTAAATTAAAAAAATTACCTCTGTTTTCAATGACGTTATTTCCCACAAAACCCAAAACCGTTATCTTCTCCTTCATTACTACTTTTTCAGTTTTCAAACCTTTCCAGTGGGATGGAATATCTGCATTAGCTTTTGAGATAGTTGGCAAAAAAAGTGAATTGTGCGTGGCGGTGGAGAACAATAAATAAATTGCAATTGGCAACACAAAGAGTAATATAAGGACTAATTTATTTTTCATTAGTAGTACTAATTTTAGTTCATACAAAAGTAAAAAAAATCCCGATGAAAATCGGGATTAAATTACAGAAACAAGTGTTAAAAATTCCACTTGATATGTCCAGTTTTGTATATATCAAATACGTAGGCTCCCTCAATTAATATAATGAAACATAAATATAGGATTAGAAAAACTACTGTCCAAACAATTGATCGTCTGAACCATTTTTTTTCACCTTCCATGTGCATGAATGCCCAAGTAATATAATATGCTTTTACTAACGTTAAAATAATGAACAACCAATTTAGTAAATTCATTCCTATAAAATTAGTAAAAAAC